>JASJAN010000047.1 GCA_030066985.1 Desulfobacterales bacterium | reverse complement strand
TACCTTCAGCGGCAGATATGCCCTCGAAAAAAAGCAACCCGTGCTTTACATTACCGAGCGCTGCGTATTTGCCCTAACTGATCAAGGCATGACGCTGATCGAAATCGCTCCCGGGGTGGATCTGGCAAAAGACATTCTGGCCCAGATGGATTTTGAACCCATCATTAAGGCGCAACCGCGCTTGATGGATAACCGCATCTTCCGTTCTGTGCCCATGGATCTCAAAGCGGATCTTCTATCCCTGACATTAGAAGAGCGGTTGACCTACGATCCAGCTGAAAATCTGTTTTTTGTCAACTTTGAAGGTTATGCGATTCAATCATCACAGGATGTACAGGCGGTCAAAGAGGCAGTAGAGCGGATTGTGGCACCTTTGGGAAAAAAGGTCTACACCATTGTCAATTACGACAATTTTACCATTTTACCGGATATCGTGGATGAATATACCGACATGGTTAAGCATCTGGTGGATCACTATTACTCCGGGGTGACACGCTATACCACCAGTACCTTTTTGCGGATGAAACTCGGCGACGCCTTGCAAAAGCGGGATGTGGCCCCTCATATTTATGAAAGCAGTCAGGAGGCCCAGCAGGCGTTAAAGAAAGCCTAGACGATCTGTATCAATTGCTCTACAGGTTTAAGTTGGTTATTCGGGTTTGAGCGCAATATTGTATTTTTTCATTTTTTTATACAAAAGCGTGCGATGAATCCCCAGGAGTTTGGCTGCCTGCGCTTTATTATGGCGGGTTTCCTTTAAGGCATATTGAATGGCATCTCTTTCCGCTCGCGCCTGCACCCCTTTGATGTCCATTGTAGACTGATTCTGCTCGGGAAGCTTTTTCTGCATGCGGCTCACATAAAAAGGCAGGTCGCCCAAATGAATGATGTCGCCTTCAATTGAAGACAGGGCTCTTTCCAAAACGTTTAACAATTCACGGACATTTCCGGGCCAGGTGTATTTTTTCAATGCTGCGGCAGCATCATTGTCCAGTGAAATTTCTGAAAGATTCGCCTCTTTGGCCATTTGCTTTAAAAAGTGCTGGGCCAGCGGCACGATATCGCTTTTGCGCTCCCGCAGCGGCGGGATATGCAAAGGTATGACATTTAGCCGGTAGAACAGATCCTTTCGAAAGCGCTCATCGGCAAGCATGTCTTCAAGGTCTTGGTTGGTGGCCGCGATGACGCGAAAGTCTGAGCGGATGATCTTCGTGCCCCCGACGCGTTCAAACTCCTTTTCTTCTACCACCCGTAAAAGCTTTGGCTGCATCACCAGCGGCAGGTCTCCGATTTCATCTAAAAAAACTGTACCCTGGTTGGCGATCTCAAATTTACCAGGTTTGCCCTCGGATTTGGCACCGGTAAAAGCACCTTTTTCATAGCCGAACAACTCGGATTCCAGCAGATCTTTGGGTATGGCCGAGCAGTTGATCCGCACAAAAGGGTATAGTTTACGCGGGCTGGCGTGATGGATGGCCTGGGCGAAAAGCTCCTTGCCGGTACCGCTGTCACCGGTAATCAACACCGGAAATTGATTGACCGACGCTTTCAGGGCTTCCTTCTTCAACTCGCGGATGACCCGGCTGCTGCCCACAATGCTGTCAAAGGTATAGCGGGTGGATCTCAGATTGATCAGTTCCTCTTCATAGTGTTTGACTTTAGATTCCAGCAATGAAAGTCGATTGGCCAGATTGGTGACATCTTTGACATCTTTGAACATGACCTGTCCGAAAACCGCAATCACTTGACCGTCTTTTTTGATCGGAATCCGCTGAACGACCATGCTTTGCCCCTTGATCCGCTGGGTTTGGTTGATCTCGGCCTTTCCGGTCTTGGCCACGATGTGCATGCGTGTATTTTCAACCACTTCGGTGCAGTGCTTGCCAATCTGATTCGCTGGATCAAGCCCCAAAAACTGACCGTAAGGTTTGTTAAAATGGGTAATGATCCCTTCAGCGTCGGTGACCATGACGCCGTTATAAATGCTTTCAAAGACCAGTTGATAGGCTTCCAATTGATCTTTAAGTACCACAGACCCATCAGGATCTGCTTGCAACTCTAACGGGATACCGTTTTTGGATGCCCGACTTATTTTTGAGCCGGTTTTCATCGAATCCCCCTTCTGTATCAATATGGCAACATGTATATAGATTGATACATATCAGCCTATACAAACAACCGCTGAAATTGTCGAGAAAAAAATGCATCCAAAGTATAAAACAGCCATATAGTGGGCACTAGAGCAGTATTGCCGCTATCGGCACCGGTAAGATTTCACTAAAACGTTTGGTCCAGAATTTGCAGATTTAATTCTAACCCACCGTGCAATCGAATCTGAGCTTCTTTAAGGGAGGACCCCTATGGACATCCGAGAGCCCGAGATCAAGCGTGAAGACATATTGATTCTCGAAGATGATAATTTCAATACCCACAACGTTTGTATCGTTACCGGGTCAGGAACCGGTATCGGCAGGGCGACAGCCATCGCCGCCGCTGCCAACAATTTGATGACTGTCGGTTTGGATTTTAATGAAAAGGAGGGGAAAAAAACGCAAAAAATGGCCCGGGATATGGGCGGCCAGATGATTTTTGTAAAGACTGATTTATGCCAAGATGCGGATATCGAGCATGCGGTCGCTGAAGCCGCCAAACTTGGCAGCATTAAATTTGTGGCCAATATTGCCGGTATTCAGCACATTGATTCGGTCGACGATTTTCCGATGGAAAAATATGATTACATGCAAAGATTGATGTTGCGGGCACCGTTTTATCTATCCAAGCTAACTTTGCCGCACATCAAAAAAAGCAGTGACGGGGTTGGCGCTATCGGCAACATGGCATCCGTGCATGCCCACATTAGCACCCTCAATAAACCGGTTTACAACATTACCAAGTTCGGACTGCGCGCCTTGACCCAGTCAATTGCGGCCGAAGGCGAGGGCAGAATTCGTTCCTTCACCGTCAGTACCGGGTTTGTTAAAACTGCTCTGACATTAAATCAAATCCCTGCCCAGGCTGAACAACGCGGCATTACGCCCGAAGAGGTTGTGCGAGAAGTCATGATGGGTTACTCCCGTATCAAGGAAATGATGTCACCCATCGAGGTGGCAAACCTTTTTATTTTTGGATTTTCCCGCTTTGCCAAATATCTTATCGGCGGCGACCTTTTATTCGATGGGGGAATGGTGCGTACGTATGCCCAAAAAAAAATCGAATAGGGATCTCATAGCGCAATTCACTAAATTCTAAACGGTTTATTGTTAAAATCAGGCCGATCATTTGAACTCATATTTTATTCCTTGACAAAAAGGGGGTGGTTATCGATAGTTAGCGCTACGTTGTGCAGGTGATTATTTTCTAATGTTGACATTTCAAAAAAGGAGAATCGTGATGAAGAAAAACGCTTTTATGAAAACGTTAATCCTTCTTCTTGCCGCCAGTTTTGTGCTGTCTGGATTGTTTTTAAGCTGTGCAAAACAGGAAGAAGAAAAAAAGCCTGCTGCGGCAGCAGCTCCGGCGGAGGAGCCCAAAGCTCCTGAGGCAAAGAAAGTTTTGATAAAGGTTCCGATCTGCTTTGCCACCAGTCTTCCGGGTTTGGGTTCAACCATCAAATGGGTTGCAGACCGAATTGAACTCGCCAGTGCCGGTACGATTGCAATGAAGGTCTACGAACCGGGCAAACTGGTAGCGCCGTTTGAAATCCTGGATGCGGTATCCGAAGGTAAAATCAATGGCGGGTACAGCGTTTCAGGTTACTGGGCCGGCAAGATACCGGCTTCGCCGATTTTTACAGCCATCCCCTTTGGCCCCGAAACCGGCGAATTTTTGGCCTGGCTGTATTATGGCAACGGTATGAAACTGTGGCAGGAGATGTACGACAGCCACGGCTACAATGTTAAAGTCCTGCTGTGCGGCATCATCGCACCTGAGACCTCAGGCTGGTTTACCAAGCCCATTAATTCACCGGATGATCTCAAAGGCCTGAAGATGCGCTTTTTTGGGCTGGGCGGCCAGGCCATGCAGAAACTGGGCGCTTCGGTCAGTTTGATTCCGGGTGGCGAAATTTTTCCGGCTCTGGAGAAAAAAGCGATCGAAGCCACTGAATTTTCGATGCCCGCCATCGATAAACTGCTGGGCTTTCAAAAGATTGCCAAATATAATTATTTTCCCGGCTGGCATCAGCAGGCCACAACTTTTGAGCTGCTGATCAATAAAGATGCCTGGAACGGCATGACGGATCACCAGCGTGCGGTTATTGAAATGATGTGCAAGGCCGCCACGGCGGATGCCTTTGCCTACACCGAAGCCATTCAATGGCAGGCGATGAAGGAAAACGTCGAAAATAACGGTGTGACCAACATGTACTGGTCCGATGAAATGCTGGCGACCTTCAAACAGGCCTGGGAAGAAGTTGCCGCCGAGCAATCCGCCAAAGACCCGTTTTTCAAAAAGGTCTGGGATGATTTTTCAGCCTTCCGTAAGGATTATGCCCTGTGGCAATCCTATGGATTTTTGCCGCGTCCCAAACCGCCGAAACAATAATTTATCTTTAATTGAATATGTCATCCCAAAGCGTTGCGGGGGACCCGATAACGATCTCCTGCACCTTTGGGAAATATTCGTTACGAATAACCTTAACCCGATTAATCGTTCCCGCCCTATAGGGAGATTGGCATGAGCGCAGAAACCCAACAGGATATGGCCCCCAGCAAATTTTGTGATGCCCTGGATAAATTCATTCGTTCCATCGGACACGTGGTCATGTGGACCAACGGCATTCTAGTTCTTGTCATTATTCTGCAGGTCATTTTGCGCTATGGCTTCGGCCGTGGCCTGGTTATACTGGAAGAATTGCAGTGGCATCTATATGCGTTAGGGATCATGTTCGGGGCTTCTTATGCCCAGATGATGGATTCCCATATCCGGGTGGACATCATCCATGCGCGTCTTTCCCAGAAATGGAGATACCGCTGGGATCTGTTTGGTACCGTCGTTCTGTTGTTGCCCTTTATCATTATCATCTTCCATCAGAGCCTGGATTTTGTCTGGGAATCCTGGCGGGTCAATGAACGCTCTGATGCTCCCATGGGGCTGCCCTGGCGCTGGGCGATCAAAGGGATTATCCCCATCACCTTCTTCCTGCTGGGAGTCGCCACCATTTCAAGAGCCGTGCGCACCTTTCTTTCTCTGAGGAGAACCTAAACCATGGAATTTAACGATTATCTCGTAATCGCCATGTTTCTGACCTTTGTCAGCCTCCTGTTCACCGGCTTTCCGGTTGCCTGGGTGTTGGGGGGCGTGGCCATGATATTTACCCTGGTGGGCTGGGTTGCCGATCAGTATTTTGGCACCCTGACAGGTCTGGATTACCTGACCCTGGGCATGGTGATTAACCGGATTTTCAAATTCATGGATAACTGGGTCCTGGTGGCCCTGCCCATGTTTATCTTTATGGGTCTGATGCTCGATCGTTCCGGCATCGCCGAAAGCATGATGAAGTCCATGCAGAGTCTCTTTGGTAAAGTGCGCGGCGGGTTGGCCGTCACCGTTACGACCATCGGCATCATCCTGGCGGCTTCGACCGGTATTATCGGGGCTTCGGTGGTGCTTTTGGGGCTGTTGTCTTTGCCGGCCATGATGAAGCAAGGCTATTCCAAAACGCTGGCACTGGGGACCATCGCCGGCTCCGGCACTCTGGGTATTTTGATACCGCCCAGTATTATGCTGGTCATTATGGCCGATCAGCTGGGGTTGTCTGTGGGCGATTTGTTTATGGGTGCGGTTGTACCCGGTGTCATTTTAGGGTCCTTGTATATTGCCTATATTTTGATCTTTAGCTTGCTGAATCCCAAGGCAGCGCCGTTGGACCCCAATCGGCAGCCCATCGCCTGGCGCATGCTCTGGGATGTTCTCAAAAGTATTTTGCCGCCTGCGGGATTGATTATTGCCGTGCTGGGCTCTATATTTGCCGGCATCACTACCCCCACTGAAGCCAGCGGCGTCGGCGCCCTGGGCGCCACCATCTTGGCGGCCATGAACAAGCGGCTTAATTTCAAGGTCATTGTCGAAGTCATGAAGGCCTGCTTTAACACCACCGCCTATATTTTTGCTATTTTTCTGGGGGCGACCTGTTTTGCCCTCGTGCTGCGCAGTCTCGGGGGGGATGAATTCATCGAAAGAATTCTCACCGGAATCCCGCTGGGACCATATGGCATCATGGCGGTTATTCTGGGGGCCGTATTTCTGCTCGGTTTTTTTCTGGATTGGATTGAAATCACGTTAATCGTTTTACCCTTGATTGCACCGGTTGTCTCTGGCCTCGGGTTTCAGATCGAGGGGCACGGCGTCGTGGATAATCCGGAACTGGTCTGGTTTGTGGTCCTGATTGCCGTAAGTTTGCAAACCTCATTTTTAACGCCTCCTGTTGGATTTGCCCTTTTCTATCTAAAAGGTGTTGCGCCGCCTGAAGTGGAACTTGTCGATATTTATAAAGGCGTGGTGCCTTTTATCATTCTGCAGCTGATCGGACTGGTGATCATCGCTATCTGGCCGCAGCTGGTCATCTGGCTGCCGGCTTTGGCTTACGGCTAAACCATAATACAGCCCAGTCATACCCGGGAGACCAAAGGTCGCCGACCATTATTTAAGAGCACACTGCTCACAACGTGACCTTAGATGAGGAGGCGCCTCATGAAAACCAAATCTTCCATCGCAATAACTGCCATTTTGTTAATCATCTTGCCGGGCGTTATGCTCTGCAACAGCGCTTTTGCCGGCGAAGCTTTCCATCTCGGCGTTGCTCTGGGCCTTTCCGGAACCGGCGCTCCTTATTCAAAGGAGGCAGTAGAAGGCATCGAAATCGCCGTCAATGAGATCAATGCATTGGGCGGACTTCTGGGAGCGCATCGGATTAGACTTTTTATCAGAGATACCCAGACCAAACCGGACGTCGCCAGACAGGTGGTCGAAAATCTGATTCAAACCGATAAGGTTCAAACGATTATCGCAACCTATTCCAGTGCGACGGCATTGGCCATCAAACCCATATGCCGTAAAAACAGAGTGTTGCACATTGCAACGATCAGTAACTCTGAAAATATCACCAAAATTGACCCCAGCCCCTATACCTATTCGGTTGTCCCCAATACATATATGTTGTCAAAGGCAGTTGTTGTCGGCGTTGCCAATTTGGCCAAAAAGAATAATTGGAAAAAGTTTGTGACCGTTGCTTCCGACTATGCCTGGGGCCGTTCCAGTCAAGAGGTGCAGGTCGATCTTTTAAGACAGATCGCACCAAATCTAGAATTGGTCAGCACTTACTGGCCAAGACTGGGTCAGTCACGGTTTAATTCCTTTATAGTTGATATTCTGGCCCAAAAGCCTGATTTTGTCCTTGGATCCATTGCCGGGACGGACAATGCCTTCTGGATGAGAGATGCTAGAGACTATCGATTATTCAAGCAAGTCGAATATCCGGGTGGTCTAATTAGCCTGACCGAATTGAAATCGCAAGCCAGAAGCATTCGCAGAGACCAATATGGTAGAACCCGGGCGCCATTTTTCGCCCACCTGGATATCCCTATGATGGCCAAATTGGTGGATACCTATAAGGCCAAGTTTGGCACCTATCCCAGCGATTGGGTAGTGATGGCCTATGACGGCGTTCATGCCCTCAAACAGGGTGTTGATAAAGCAGGCAGCATCGATATCGAAAAGGTCAAAGATGCCATGAAGGGAATGACCATTGATACCACCCGCGGAAAGCTTTTTTTCCGCAAGATTGACAATCAGTTAAGCTGTTCAACTTACTTCGGGCGGGTGGCCGATGATCCTAACTATCCCTTCCCCATCTATCACGAGCTGCTGGAACTAAAAGCACCCGAAAACTGGCGACCCGAGGCCGAAATAAAGGCTGCTAGAAAACAGTAAAAATCCGTGTCTTTCGAAATGGCTGCGTTATTCACGACGTGGTCTTTTCTTATTCAGGTCGCAATAGGAGAAATCACCGTGTTAAAGCCCGGCAAAACTTATGCTGACGTATTTGATACTTTCCGTTGGGAAATTCCCGAGTATTACAATATCGGTGTGGACATTTGTGATCGCTGGGCCGACCAGCGCAACCGTCTGGCACTGGTTTATGAAAATGAAAACGGCCAGGTTGAAAAATATACGTTTGCCGATTTAAAGCGTCTATCCAACCAGCTGGCAAATGGTCTGCTGGTCAGCGGTATAAAGCAGGGAGATCGCTTCGGCATCCTGCTGCCCCAATGCCCGGAAACGGCCATCAGCCATATTGCCGCCTACAAAATCGGCGCTGTTGCCATCCCCATGTTCACCCTGTTCGGCACCGATGCCCTGGCCTATCGTCTGGCCAACAGCGCAGCCAAAGGCGTTGTCACCGACAGTGCCAACCTGCCCAAGATTATAGAGATTCGGGACCAGTTGCCGGATCTGGAGGTGATCATCGTCACCCGCGGTGAAAAACAGGATCAGGTGCAGGATTTCGCAAAACTAATTGAAAAAGGATCCACCGATTTTACGCCGGTTAAAACCCGGGCCGATGATCCGGCCTTAATCATTTATACATCGGGCACGACCGGCCCGCCCAAAGGGGCCTTGCATGCGCACCGGGTGCTGTTGGGCCATTTACCGGGAGTGGAGTTTCCGCACAATTTTTTCCCGCAGGAAAACGATTTTTTCTGGACCCCGGCGGATTGGGCCTGGATTGGCGGGTTGATCGATGTGCTCTTTCCCAGCTGGCACCATGGCATCCCCGTGCTGGCGCACCGTGCTAAAAAATTCGACCCGGAAGAAGCCTTTCATCTGATTGCCAAATACAACATCCGCAACGCTTTCATGCCCCCCACGGCGCTGAAGCTGATGCGCCAGGTCAAAAACCCGCGTAATCAATATACCTTAAATATGCGCAGTATCGGCAGCGGGGGCGAAACATTGGGCGAAGAGCTGCTGGAATGGGGCCGCGAGGTTTTCGATTTGACCATCAATGAATTTTACGGCCAAACCGAAGCCAATTTGATCGTAGGCAACTGCGCGGCCATCATGCAAAATCTGCCCGGTTCGATGGGCAGGGCCGTTCCGGGGCACACTTTGGCGGTGGTGGATGGTGAAGGCCGGCCGGTACCGCCTGGCGAGGCCGGTGAGGTGGCTGTTCGCCGACCCGATCCGGTTATGTTTCTAGAATACTGGAAAAATCCGCAGGCCACGGCGGATAAATTTGTGGGGGATTGGTGCCTGACGGGGGATTTGGCCAAACAGGACGAAGCAGGATATTTTTGGTTTGTGGGCCGCAAGGACGATGTGATCACCAGTGCGGGATATCGCATTGGTCCGGCTGAGATCGAAGACTGTATAATGAAGCATCCGGATGTGGGGATGGTCGCCGTTGTTGGCAGCCCGGATGAGGTGCGCACCGAGATTGTCAAAGCCTTTATTGTTCTCAAGCCCGAAGTTGCTGCCGATGATGATCTCGCCGCCGGTATTAAAGACTTTGTTAAGGTTCGTTTGGCAGCCCATGAGTACCCGCGGGAGATAGAATTTGTCGATGAGCTGCCGATGACCGCCACCGGCAAAATTATGCGCAAGGATTTAAAGGCCTTGGAGGTCAAAAGAAAAGCGAAGCGGTAGACGTTGGGAATATAAAATAGGACACAGATACACGCAGATGTTCACAGATAATAAGGAAATCAACACGCTTTCAATTCAGGTGGAAAATCACATATTGTTTTTTATCTGTGATAATCTGTGTAAATCAGTGTCCCAACTCAAGCGAAACATTATTGCAAAAAATTAGTCCTCGCCATTTTCCGGTAATCGGACGACCAGGACCGGCTTCTTGCAGCGCCTGACCACCCGGCGCGAAACACTGCCCATGACGGCATCGGCCAGAAAACTGTGGCCATGAGCGCCCATTACGACCATATCATATTCATTATTTTCAACCTCTTGCAATATTTCTTCCACCGGCTTGCCAATGGTGACCTTAATTTTGTCTGTAATAAACGGGCATGAGGGCAGCTCGGCCTGCACATTTTCGCAAAACGATGTCAGTCGCTTTTTGAGATTAGTCAACACCTCTTTCTCATTGTTGCCCCGGAGCTCCTCCCACTTTTCCTGACCGATAATGCCGACTACCAAATTATCGGTGGTGGGCGAAATATCCTCTAAAACATGCAGGATGGTGATACCGGCATCATATCGGTTGGCCAGGCTAGCGGCATAGCTGAAGGCATAGCGTGCATTTTCAGAAAGATCGGTAGTGTATAAAATTTTATTTATTTCTGGTATCATTGCTTCTCCTGTAGGGCACTGCGATCACGAGTACATCAAAAACCAATGTCAATCATAAGTTCGAATTACAGCCATTTCAAATTCAGTTCACTGATAACGGATCACCCATAAGGCTTATTCCAGTCCGGATTGCTTTCGAATTGCACGACCGATAGCAGATACATCGTCGTCCGCGTGGCCGCTGGCAATCAGACCATTTTCGATTTGTTCGACCAGGGCGGTGGCTGGAAGTGTTACTTCCAATTCCCGCGCTGTTTGCAGTGCGATTCCCAGATCTTTGTGGTGCAGTTTGACGCGGAAGCCCAGCGGGTACTCGTTTTTGACCACATTGATACCCCGGTTGTGTAAAACCCACGAGCTGGCTGCACCGCCACTGATAGCCGCAATCACTTTTTCCATATCCAGCCCGGCTTTCATGCCCAGGGTTAATCCTTCGGCAACCGACAAATAAGTGCCGGCAATCATAATTTGATTAATGGCTTTGGTTATTTGCCCGGCACCGATGGGCCCCACATGCGTGACGGTTTTGCCCATGATTTCCAAAATGGGTAAGGCTTTTTCAAAAGCATCCGAATCGCCACCCACCATTATGGCCAAAGTGCCGTTGTTGGCCCCTTCCGGCCCACCGGAAACCGGGGCATCCAGCATTTTGATCCCTTTTGTGCCCAGTGCCTCCGCCATCTGACGAGTGGCAGTCGGGCTGATGGTGGACATATCGATCACGATTGCGCCTTGCGGGGCGCCATGGATGATCCCTTCATCCCCCAGAACCACTTGTTCCACATCGGGGGTATCACTGACCATCGTGACGATCACCTCAGCACCTTCGGCGGCTTCCCGGGGAGATTCGGCTCGCTGAGCCCCTTGTTTGGCAACATGTTCTTCCTTTTCCCGGGTACGGTTGTGAACGCTGACTTCATGACCGGCTTTGAGAAGATTAAGCGACATGCCCACTCCCATGGTTCCCAGTCCGATAAATCCTATTTTCATAAATTACCTCCGTTGATTGTTATTCCAAATATTTGCCTTTAGTAGGTTTAAACACACACGATAACTATTTGCGGCTGGCACACGGCACACGCTAAAAGCGATTCAGATTCGAAGTCCTACCCTTGCGCCTTATGCCTGTTTCATTTTACCTGCTAGTGAAATATCTTTGACTAAGCTCACTTTAGCCTTGGCCGTTTAAGGCTCCATAAAGATCTTCCCCGGATTCAGCAACCCTTTGGGATCGATCAGATCCTTGATCCGGCGCATGAGTTGATAGCTGTCACCATGCTCGAGCTGCATGAACTTGCGCTTGCCGATGCCAATGCCGTGCTCGCCGGTGCAGGTGCCGCCCAGTTGCACCGCGCGGGTGACGATTTGGGCATTGATCTCTTCCAGCAGTGACCACTCTTTATCGTTATCCGGATCACCCACCAGGACCACATGCAAATTTCCATCGCCGGCGTGACCAAAGACATAACCGGAAACCTGGTGATCATCAACCAGTTTCTGAGAGAAGACAATCATTTCCGGGTATTGTGAGATGGGCACGGCGGCATCCACAATCAGGGTTTCTTTGCCCGGGTGGGCGCGGTGAATGGTTTCCCAGGCTTCGTGGCGGGCGCGCCAGAGCCGCGCCCGTTCATTGGCCTCGACGCCAAACTGAAATCCCGTGGCCCCACAGTCCTCGCACAATTCTTTGGCCAGATCAGCGGTTTCCTGCAGGGTGGCTGCACTGATGCCATGAAATTCACAAAACAGCGATGGCGCCTCCGGAAGCCCAAGATTCTTTTCACGATTCATTAAATTGATCAGCTGGGGTGGGAGTAGTTCCAGCGCGGCGGGTTCCAATCCAGAACCGATCATGGCCGCCACCGCTCGAGAGGCTTCATTCAGTTTGCCAAAAGTTATGGTGGCCGCAAGATGATGGCTGGGGATGCCGGTCAGCCGCAAGGTTGCTTCGGTTACAACCCCCAGGGTGCCTTCAGACCCCACGAACAGGCGGGATAAGTCATAACCAGAAGAAGATTTATGGGCTTTGCAACCCGTGTGGATAATGCTGCCGTCGGGCAGCACCACCGTGAGTTTCATGACGTAGTCTTTGGTGGCGCCGTATTTGACGGTTTGAACGCCCGAGGCATTGTTGGCGATCATACCACCGATAGTGGCATCGGCCCCCGGGTCGGGAGGGAAAAACAACCCCTGCTCTCCGACCATTCGGTTGAGCTCTTTGCGCAAAACGCCCGGTTGAACATCGACTTGTAAATCCTGGGGGCGAATGTCCAGCACTTTATTCATTTGGGTCATGTCAATAACCAGTCCTCCATGGATCGGTACAGGGTTGCCCTCTGTGCTGGTTCCTGCACCCCAGGGCGTAACCGGCACATTCTGATCATAAGCCCAGGCAAGGATATCGGACACTTCTGCCGTGGTTATCGGCCAAATGATACCCGCCGGCAGACGACCGCGATGGGCGGATATATCATGCAAATGCAGTTCGCGGTTGGACTGACCGTTTGAAAAACGGTCGGCAGACACAATTTTAGCCAATGCCGCAATTTGATCGGCGTTGAATTCTTCCATGGTGATTTCTCCGAAATATCTAAACTTTGCACGAAAATTCAGTTATTAGATAGCACTGGTGCACTGATCCACCAGATATACAATCGACTTATAATACAATCCGCTGTGCTGGGATAAGCCGATTTCACATGTGCGACTGGTCGAATATCCTGCGGCACATTGATCATTGACGGCCGCTTTTAATTCCTGCAGGGCGGATTGATTTAACTCTGGATGAGTAAATCCGCGGTCGCCCGCAAAGCCGCAACAGCCCACCAGGTCGGGCACAACAACATCGCGAGCACAAGCCTGCGCAACGGCCAGCAGTTTATGCTCTAAGGCCATTTTCATGTTGCTGCACGTATGATGCAGGGCAACGGTGGTATCTAAGGGGGTAAACGTCAGACGCTCCATCAGAAAATCATAAATAAATTCTGAAGGCTCATAAAGTTTGATACGCGGGTCCATACACTGGCGCATGCGATACAGACAGGGGCTGGTATCACACAAGACCGGAATGCGTCCGTCATCAGATACCTGCAGCAAGGCGTTTTCCAGTTCTTTTAATTTGATGTCCGCCTGCTCCTTAAACCCTTTGCTTTCAAACGGCGTGCCACAGCAAAGTCGCTGCATGTTCGACGGAAAAACCATTGCGTAACCGGCCTTTTTCAGCAATCGCATTGTGACCGATGGCAGCGATTCCTGATCCGGATCTCCACGGGCGGTGCCCATCGTTCGACTGACACAGCTTGGAAAGTAAACCACCTGGGGCAAGCCATTGGTTTGAGGGTTGGACGACTGGATTTTTCCGGCAGCGCCGGGCACATAAGGATTCCAGCCTGGCATCCAGCCGTTGCTCAGCTTCTGCAATCCTGAAGTGATGCGTTCCAGGCTGCGGGTACCCAGTAGATGATGGGCGTGATCCACCATTTTGAGACCCAGACGGACTGCAGTGGCAACCGTCCCGAAATGACGGGCCATCAATGCTGCTGCGCGATGCGCCGTGGGTCCCTGCTGGCTGTGGCGAAGCTCTTTGGTGTGTTCGCCGGTATTGATATCGATGGGGCAGCCCACCGAGCACATGCCATCCGCCGCGCAGGTTTGTTCTCCCAGATAATCATAGCTTTTTAAAAACTGATCCAATCGCTGCGGATTTTCCCGGGTCGTGTTGAGACGTGAGATTTCTCGTTGGGCCACAATGCGTTGCCGCGGGGTGAGCGTCAGATCCCGCGATGGGCAATACGCCTCACAGAAACCGCATTCTGTGCAGCGATCGACGATGGGATTGGTGGGTGGCAGCGGTTTCAGATTCTCCACATGCACATTGGGGTTGGTGTTGATGATCACACCGGGATTCAACAGATTTTTGGGATCAAAGATGTTTTTGATTTGTTGCATTAACCCGTAAGCCTCGGCTCCCCATTCCATTTCGACGTAGGGTGCCATATTGCGACCGGTACCGTGCTCCGCTTTCAGTGAACCGTCATATTTTTCAACCACCATGCGGCAAACATCGTCCATAAAACGATAATAGCGATCCACTTCTTTTTGAGTAGCAAAATCCTGGGTAAATACAAAATGCAGGTTGCCTTCGCGGGCATGACCGAAAATGATGGCTTCATCATAATGGTATGCGGCCATCAGGTCCTGTAGCTCTAAGGTGGCATCGGCGAGGCGGTCAATCGGAAAGGCGACATCTTCGATAATCACACTGGTCCCGATTTCCCGCACCGCCCCCACAGCCGGAAACAGGCCCTTGCGTATATTCCACAGCTGGGTGTATTCAGAGACCTTATCGGTAAATTCAATTGGACGCTCGGTGGGAAGTTCTGCCAACGAACGCTTGACGGTTTCGATGTTGTGCTGCAATTCATCGTTTGCGTGCGCCCGTGTTTCCACCAATAAGGCAGTGGTTTCCGCTGAGAAAGACTTGATATACGCCGGCATGCCCGCTTTGTCCTGGATCGATCGCAATGCGGCCCGATCCATGATCTCGGCGGCATCCACCGGGCCTTCCTTTAGTATGGCGGCGGCACTGCAGGCATTGGCAATATCCGGAAAAATCATTAAGGCACTGGCCTTATTGGGGTGCTCGACAACCGTATCGTAGGTGACTTCGGATATAAATCCCAAGCTGCCTTCGGATCCAATCATCAGATGCAACATGATGTCAAAAGGGTCATTAAAATCAACCAGCGAATTTAGGCTGTAGCCGGTGGTGTTTTTAATTTTAAACTTTTGGCGGATGCGGTCTGCTAGCGCGGCATTGCTGCGTGCTTTCTCAGCCAGTTGTAAGATGCTGTCTATCAGCGCCGGATGCTTTTGTTTGAAATTGGCGCGGCTTTTTTCATCAGCCGTATCCAGCAGTGTTCCATCATGAAACAGAATCCGCATGCTGTGAATGGTTTGGTAGCTGTTCTGGGCCACACCGCAGCACATGCCACTGGCGTTGTTGGCGGCAATGCCGCCGATCATAGCGGAATTGATCGATGCTGGATCGGGGCCGATTTTGCGGCTGAAAGGCGCCAAATAGCGATTGGCGTGCCCCCCGATGACACCGGGCTGCAGACGGATGCGCCTGCCGTTGTCCAGGATCTCATAGCTGTTCCAGTTGCCGCCGCAGAGCACTAAAACAGAATCGGTGACCGCCTGACCCGAAAGACTGGTGCCGGCAGCCCGAAAGGTCAACGGAATGCCGTGTTGATCAGCCGTGTGCAGAATACGGGATACTTCAGCCTCGCTATTGGCTTTGATAACAATTTTGGGTATCAGGCGGTAAAAACTGGCGTCTGTGCCGTAGGTCAGCGTGCGCAGTGGATCGGTGAACAGCCGCCGGTCGGGAATAAAGGCGCGCAGATCAGTGTAAAATTGGCGGTAATTGTCAGTTAGCATAGATAATAAATTAAGCGGTTACCCGGGAAACCACAGTTGGATATATCTGGTATTATTTTCACCACGAAGAACACGAAGATCACAAAGGAAAAACACGAAATTTTTCTTTTATTCTTCCGTGTCCTTCGTGCTCTTCGTGGTTCTGTATGCCGCACTTTAGATTCCTGCATAACCGAATTTATTCGTTTTTGATGATAATGACGACTAGCTCCTTGGGCCCATGCACACCAAAGGCTAAAGTTAGCTCGATGTCTGCTGTTTTCGAGGGGCCGGATATCAACACCACATTGGTCGGCATTTTTGAGACCCAGTCGCCCGCCTGCATGGCTTCGGCAAAAGTGGTGTGAATTTTATCGGCCTGCAATATGGCAATGTGAATCGGCGGCACCAGAGACATCAGGCGCGGTTCTTTTTCATCGGGCCACAGAATCAGGACACCGGTTTCGGCAATGCCGCCGATCGTCGAGGTGACGGCCGCATCGATACCAAAAAGCTGTTCCTTAAAATCTTCAATCGAACCATCATAAGTGACCAGTGCGGGCAATATGTTGGCATCATTTGTCCATGCCTCCTGCAGCTGGTCGCCTACGGGTGTGCCCGGAGCGTAGAGTAACGTTTTGAGATTCCGCTCTTTTAGGATTTGTTTTAAGGGTGTTGTCCAATCTGAGCCCTCAACAACATGCACCTCGGTGCGGACAGCTTCCATTAATGCTTTAAGCTTATCAATTTTTTGAGGCGTTTCGAGTGGTTCCACCGGCAGATCAGCCGCCTCAGGGATATCCACGGGTTGCCCTTTGGTGGCCGCATGCAGCCGTTTCAGGATTTGATCACGAGCGGCATCATTCATTTTTGGATTCCTTCCTCATCAACAAGCTGACGCAGGCTTTTAGGAGCAAATTTGGGTGCAGAACGATAACGCGTCCACTGCTTTAAAGGCCCGATTTTGGGTATTTTGGCACCCAAACGGCGCATTATTTTGTTTCCGATGGCATTTATGTGCGGGTGGGTGTTCATCAATTCCCAGCCCTTCCAGCCCAAGGTTTCGATCAGGTTTTTTTTGTAACCCCCATCCTTGACTGTTGCTAAAGAATCATCGGTATAGCTTTCATTTCGAAGCCGGCGCAGCAATTGCGGAATGGGGATTTTAACCGGGCAGACCTCAGCGCAGGCCTCGCATAGGCTGGATGCGGTTGCCAGTTCGCCCGCTTTTTTTAGGCCTTCGATTTGGGGGTTTAATATTTTGCCGATGGGCCCGGGATAAACAAATCCATAGGCGTGCCCACCGATGCGGGTATATACGGGGCAGTGATTTAAACAGGTGCCGCAGCGAATACATTGCAGTGTTTGGCGCAGTTGCGGATCGGATAAGACTGCCGAGCGGCCACTATCCAAAATGATGAGATGGACCTCTTTAGGTCCGTCTTTTTCTCCGGGCTTGCGCGCCGATGTAATCATGTTCACATACGTGGTGATCAACTGGCCGGTGGCCGAGCCGGTCAGCAGGCGCAGCATCGGTGGAATATCAGCTAATTTCTCAACCACCTTTTCCAACCCCATCACGGCAATATGAACCGGCGGTACGGTGGTGCTCATGCGGCCGTTGCCTTCGTTTTCCACCAGACAAAGGGTGCCGGTTTCCGCCACCGCGAAATTAACGCCGCTCAAGCCCACCTGGGCCTCAAAAAATTTCTGGCGCAGGTTTTGGCGGGCAATGGCATTGAGTTCCTCGACGTCTTCGGTGTAGGGTGTATCGGCCAGTTTTTGGTGAAAAATGTCGGCAATCTGTTGCTTATTTTTATGGATCGCAGGCACGATAATATGCGAGGGCTTCTCATCGTTCAATTGGATGATGAATTCACCCAGATCCGTTTCAACCACCTCGATTTGATGCGCCTGTAAAAATTCGTTCAATCCCATTTCTTCAGAGACCATGGACTTGCCTTTTACCAGACGGGTGGCCTGGTGTGCCTTCATGATGTGCAACACCTGATGATTGGCTTCCGAGGTGGTTTCTGCCCAATACACCTTGATACCGTTGCGGGTGCAATTTTCCTCAAGCTGTTCGAGCAATTGCGGTAATTGGCTTAAGGCGCGTCGTTTGATGGTGTTTCCGATCTGCCGCAATTGTTCGGTTTGGCTTTCATCTGAAAAAATTAGTTTGCGCTTTTGAATAAAATTTTTCATGGCAAACTTGAAATTTTCGCGTAGCTGTTTATCATCCAGGGCCTGAGAAGCGTTTTGCTGAAAATTAGGTCCAGTTTCATTTGACATGGGTTCTCTCCCAGATAAATTCGGCCAGGTGTTGGCTTTGAATAGGGACCTTCTGATAATCCATTGCGCCGCTGATATTCATCAAGCAGCCGCAATCTCCAGCCACTAACCGTTCGGCACCGGTCTGGCGAATATCGGCCACTTTATCAACGACCATGGCGCCTGATATTTTGGGCTGTTTAACGGCAAAAGTACCACCGAAACCGCAACACTCATGCTCGTTTTGCAGTTCAACCAACTCAACATTTTGCAACTGACAGATCAGTGATTTTGAATATTCGATGATGTGCATCTCTCTGAGAGCGTGGCAGGATGAATGCCAGGTAACTTTGATCGGCTGCCCGATATCCGCCAGTTGAACCTTGAGCGTGCGCACCAAAAATTCAGAAAGTTCGACAATTCGCTGTGAAAAGGCTTGAACTCTTTGCAGATGCCCATCGCCCTCAAACAACAGCGGATAATGATGTTTCATCATCCCGGCGCAGGACCCTGAGGGGACCACGATCGGATAATCTTCACTAAACAACCGCACTTGTTGCAGGGCGACCCTTTTGGCTTCTTTGGGAAAACCGGAATTATAGGCGGGCTGCCCGCAACAGCTCTGCTCGCGTGGAAAAATGACCTGGACGCCTTCGCGCTGGATTAATTTGATCCCCGCCAGACCCGCATCGGGAAAAATCGTATCCATCAGACAGGTACCGAAGTAATACACTTTATCAGGTTTTTCGACGTTTTGAGACATCACTGTTCCCCAGTTGACATTGTTGTTTTAACGATTAAAAATTATATCAGTGTATAATCTATTTCCGATTTTGGTATTCTGCAAATATGATATCAATCAAAGCGGTCGTAAATCGCCTGAATCCGGTCTTGATGGAGCGTTTATGCGTATCGATTTTCTTACAAGAGAGTGGGATCAGAATCAACTTAAAGTTTATGCGAGTGGTATTCAGAAATAGGGTACCGTTGAAAATCATTGGATACCGCCTTTGGATCATGAAATGGTATGAGAGTTGCAAGTTTTTGCCACATAGGTAAGACCATTGCCCAACGGAAAGGAGGATCATAATGGTTCCTGAAATAAAAAAAATCTTATTTACCACCAATCTTTCTCCGAACATGCGTAAGGCCTTTGATTATGCGGTCAGCTTGGCGGATCGCTACAGTGGGGCGATTACAGTTTTACATGTCATGGAAGAGGTGTCGCATTCTTCAGATGTGCATATCAAGTCGTTTTTGGGTGACAAACAGTGGCAGGAGCTTCAGGAAGCCCATGAGCAAGAAGCCAAACAGATTCTCATTGGCAAACGCAGAGAAGGCGCGATGATCAAGGCTGCCCTGGAAGAATTTTGTGCGGCCGTACAAAAAGATCATGATGAGTGTGAGATTATGACCGATGAGACCATTGTGGCCCGCGGCAATGTCGTCGATGAAATACTGGCCGTCAGCACTGATAAAAAATGCGATCTGATTGTGATGGGCTATCATGATCGGGGCAAATTCGGCGAGGCGGTTTTGGGCAGTACCACGCGTCGCGTATTGCGGCGTAGTCAAATACCGGTCATGCTGGTGCGGATACCCGAGGCTGATTAATCCCCCCTTAACGCAGAATTTGTATCAAAATTGGTACAATGCGTGATATATCGCTATACACGGTTGCCTTTCGTTTCTATCGGCAGGCATTAGACGCCAAGGCGTGCCGGTGGGTTTTGCCAATGCAACTTTATTGAAATTGTCAAAAGTCTGTTTTCAATGTATCGATTGTATTGCGCAGGACTTATTGATGTCTGATTACAGCCAACTGCATGTCTAAACATGGATCTTTTAAACTCTACAGCACCTTCTCTTTGAGCCGTCGTTTCAAACTGGCTACATGTCTTCTATTTGATACGCATATCTTACCCTTTCTTTTGTCATTTCACTGTGACACCGGTTGATGGTTAAGTATAAGCAACTGATTATATACATCAAATATCTGATCTTGGCATACAAGACCATCTGTGATAACAATCTGTAAGTCTTAATTATCTGGCATAGATTTCGCTATTGGCTTTAATTGCATAGATGAATCGGATATCTGACTTTTCCCCACAACCCATCCATTAAAAGCGAGGCTGCCATGAATATTGGATCCCTATTTTCACGTCATGCCAAATATCGCCCCGACCATCTTGCCGTCGTATTTGAAGATAATCGGCTGACCTGGTTTGAATTCAATCAACAGATCAATCGATTGGCCAACGCCTTAACCGATCTGGGTATCCAAAAAGGGGATAAGGTAGCCACCATTTTGCCCAATTGTTTGGAGCTGCTCGAAGTTTACTGGGCTGTGGCAAAACTGGGCGCAGTTGTGGTGCCATCCAGTACGCTGCTGCTCGAACCGGCCATGAAAACCCTTTTGAATGACTCCGACACCGTTGTGCTGATTACCAATTCCGAATTTGTCGCTAAAATCGATTCAATCAAACCGGAGCTGCAGGCCATACCGGCTGATCGATATGTCCTCACCGATTATTCAGGTCAAAAAGGGTACCGCAGCTATGACGATTTAAAAGCAGCTGCCAGTGATAAAGAACCGCAAGGTATTGTTATCAATGATGGCGATCCCTTTAATATCATGTACAGCAGCGGGACCACCGGTTTGCCCAAGGGGATTGTGCACACCCATTACGTTCGGAGTTGGTACGGCGCGACGTTTGCCGCCTCCTATCGCATGACACCGGAAAGCGTTACCATGCATGCAGGCGCCATCGTCTTCAACGGCGCTTTTGTTGATCTGATGCCCACCATGTATGTTGGCGCTACTTATATTTTGCTGAGCCAGTTTGACCCCGTCAGCTATATCGATACCATCGAGCGCGAAAAGGTCACTCACGTCATGCTGGTGCCCGCCCAGATCATCGCCATACTTGATGCGCCCAATTTTTCATCTAAAGCCCTGGAGTCCCTTGAAATGATTCTGTCCCTCGGTGCGCCCTTGCTCAAAGAACACAAGGACGAACTTAATAAAAGGCTTCCCGGCAGATTCTATGAACTCTATGGTTTGACCGAGGGCTTTGTTACCGTGCTGGATAAAGAAGACTATGCCGCCAAGCCGGAGTCGGTGGGCGTGCCGCCACCTTTTTTTGAAATGAAAATTTTGGATGCCAACGGCAATGAAGCACCGGTTGGCGAAGTCGGTGAAATCTGCGGCAAAGGCCCCATTCTCATGCCGGGCTATTATAAACGCCCGGATCTGACGGAAGCTGCTATTGTTGACGGTTGGTTGCATTCGGGAGACCTGGGCTATGTCGATGAAGATGGTTTCCTGTATCTGGTGGACCGCATGAAGGATATGATCATTTCCGGAGGCGTTAATGTGTACCCGCGCGACATTGAAGAAATAGTGGCCCAGCACCCGGAAGTTCAGGAGGTTGCCGTTTTGGGTATCCCCCATGAAAAATGGGGTGAAACCCCGCTGGCCGCCGTTATTTTGCGCAACCCGGGTAGCATTACCGCTGACGCGCTGCGGGAATGGATCAACGCACGGGTGGCCGCCAAGTTCCAGCGGGTTCATGATGTTGCGATCATGGAGGAGTTTCCGCGCAATGTCGCCGGTAAAACGCTTAAACGCGTCATGCGGGATACGTATGGCCAGAATCAAGCCAAGAAAGAATCGTCGTAAATCACAAAGCACATGCTATCGGCAAATCACCGCGATGATCTATCCGGATGTTACTGCATCGACCCGCAAACACAACCGATTTGAACAACCAGGATAAAGTGCAATTCTTGCTGTTTTCGAAAATACCGCTGCTACCTATGGTGATGAAACCGTTTGTTGATGGCGGTTTAAGGTGCCGGTTCATCTGGATTTGAACCTCTGACGGATCGAGGTGTAACACAATAGCAAAGGAGGCAACCAAAATGAATAGAAAATGGTTGAGCGCCGTCATTGTGATTTTTGTATTGAGCATCAGTACAATCGGCTGGGGATTAGATGCAATTGTCGAGAAAAAAACCTTTGCGCTGGATGAGTTTACCTTGGTGAGCGGTAAAAAGATTTCTAATGTCAAAATCGGCTATGAGACTTACGGGACATTATCCCCTACAAAAGACAATGTGATCTTGATTTGCCATTTTTATTCGGGCAACTCGCATGCCGCTGGAAAATATGCAGCCACAGACAAGGCCCCCGGCTACTGGGATAAAATAATCGGTCCGGGTTTGCCGTTTGATACCAATAGGTATTTCATCGTCAGTTCCGATACACTGTGCAATATGCACCCCAAAAATCCAAAGGTCATTACCACCGGGCCGGCCTCCATTAATCCGGCCACCGGTAAACCCTACGGGATGACATTTCCAATCGTAACGATTCGTGATTTTGTAAACCTTCAATACAAGCTGCTGCAGTCTATGGGCGTTAAGAAATTACAGGCTGTTTCAGGGGCGTCTATGGGGGGCATCCAGTCCTATGAATGGGCAGTGGCCTATCCTGATTTTGTCGACCGTATTATTCCGGTTATTGCAACGCCAAAGCTTCATGGCTGGTTATTGTCCTGGCTTAAATTATGGGGAGATCCCATCCGGATGGATCCCAAATGGAACAACGGGGACTATTACGGTAAAGAAGAACCCAAAGAGGGCATGGCCTATTCGCTGATGGTGATCACCCTAAGTGCCCTGTGGTCTGACTGGGCGGATCAGCGTTTTGATCGAAAATGGGCTGACCCGCAAAAAAATCCGGCCGCCGCATTCGATAACGCATTTCTGGCCGCAGCAGCACTTCAAAAAAGAGCTCAAGGCAGAACGTTCACGGCGGATGCCAATTCAATGCTCTATCTGAACAAGGCCAATTCTCTTTTTGATATTGGACAAGGATTCAACTCCTACGAAGAAGCGCTAAAAAGCATACAGGCCAAAATACTGATGATTGGGGCGGATACGGATCTTTTGTTTACCCTACCGCAACTCAGACATCATGCCGAGATGTTCAAAAAAGCCGGCAAGGTGGTTTCTCTGTTTGAGCTCAAAAGTCAGTTTGGCCATTTGGGTGGCATATTCGACATTACACAGGCATCTGATGCCATCTCAAAATTTTTAGTGGAATAACCCCAATGGGCTGCCATTGCCTAAACTGAAACCCTATGTTTGCGGAGGAGCTATGCAAAAACGCAGAAAACTCGGTCGCGGTGTGGCCATCGTCGGGGCCGGGATGTCCAAATTCGGTATGTTCAGGGATAAAGATTCCAAGGATCTGTTTGCCGATGCATTCCGGGAAATGATCGTTTCGGTGGAAAAGGGTTTTGATCCCAAAGACATCGATGCGCTTTATCTGGGAAATTTTAGCAATGACTATTTTATGCACCAGTCTCACTGGGGGCCGATTATCTCTGACCTGGTGGGTATTGCGCCCAAGCCAGCGACCCGAACCGAAGGCGCCTGTGCCTCCAGCGCACTGGCCTTTAGAGAGGGTGTCTTTGCCATTGCTTCCGGTTTTTATGATATTGTGCTGGTTGGTGGCGTGGAAGAGATGTCCAAACGCACCACCGAAGAAGTGGCCGAGGGACTGGCGCTGGCGACGGTGCCCTACGAAGGTCGGGCGGGTTTTACCTTTCCCGGCGTTTTTGGTGCTGTGGCCACAGCCTATTTTGCCAGATACGGCGCTGATCGTGAACACCTGATGAATATCACGATCAAGAGTCATAACAATGCACCCTTGAACCCCAAAGCCCAGTTTCCCGTCACCATCGCGGATCTGATGAACAAAAAAAAGGAAAGTCTCATTAAAAAGGAGGGAACCGCACCGGACTGGCAGACCGAAAAGGATTTTCTGGCTGATCCGCGCGCCAACCCGGTGGTTGCCTGGCCCATGCATCTTTTTGACTGTTGCCCGATCAGTGATGGGGCCAGCTGCATGTTGCTGGTGGCCGAAGAAATCGCCAAAACCTTTACCGACGATCCAATTATAGTGGCAGGATTGGGGCAGGGCAGCGGAAGAGGGTTTCATGCCAGTGAAGATCTGACTTATTTTGAAGCCACGCGCTATGCGGCTCAGGAGGCCTACGGAATGTCTGGTCTGACACCGGATGACATCCAATTTTCCGAAGTACACGATTGTTTTTCGGTTGCTGAGCTGGTGCACGTCGAGGACCTGGGTTTTTTTAAACCCGGCGAGGGCTACAAGGCGATTGCTGAGGGGGCAACGCGTCTGGACGGACCAAAACCCATCAACACATCCGGCGGTCTTAAGTGCAAGGGCCATCCAGTGGGCGCTACCGGGATTTCTCAGCTTTATGAAGTCTGGACGCAGCTGCGGGGCCAGGCCGGTGAGCGCCAGGTGCCCATCAGTGATTTGCGGATTGGCGGCGCGCATAATCTAGGCGGTACCGGCGGCACATGCACGTTTACGATTCTCGAAAGAAGATAAAGGTTCAAGGGTTCAAGGTTCAAGGGTTCAGAGGTTCAGTGATTCCGCCGGAGACCAAATCTTTGAACCTTGAAACGGACCCTCGAAAACCCTGAACCCCGAACGCTGAACCTTTGATAAAAGGAGACCATCAATGGAGGAAAAACTTTTTAGCGATATTACCTATGAGCAATGCCTGAAAGAAGAAAAGCTGATGGGGTCCCGATGCATTGAATGTGATGGGTGCTATGTGCCGCCACGTTCCATCTGTGTCAAATGCTTTAGCTCGGATATGGAATGGGTAGAGATGAACGGCAAGGGGCGCCTGGCTGCCTTTACCTGCATCACCATTGCACCGCCTTTTATGATTGCGCAGGGTTACAACCGCAAAAATCCTTATATTTCCGGTGTTGTCGAACTGGAAGAAGGCGGGCGGGTGGATGCACGCATCGAAGGATTGGATCCCAACAAACCGGAAAATATCAAAGTCGGGATGCCGCTTAAAGTAAAATACTTGCATACGGAAGTGGATGGAAAAAAGGAGACTTTTCTGGCGTTTGAGCCGTTGTAGCATTTGAATGGTCAGGGAGATTTTTTTATTGGGTCGCTGCAAGAATCATCAGTCCGCCTAAGGCGGACTGATGATTCTTACCGCTGATATCAGGAGTGGGCCGCAAAATGACCCGACCGCTCATTACTTCATGTTTAAAATTGAGGAGGAGCCCATGCGTTTAAAGGAAAAAGTTTGCCTGATCACCGGCGGTGCTGCCGGGATCGGAAAGGCTACCGCCGAGCGCTTTGCAGAAGAGGGCGCTCATGTCGCCATATGTGATGTTGATCAGAACGCAGGAGTGGCGGCTGTTAAAGATATCGGTCATGATGCTGAATTTTACCGGGTGGATGTTACCGACAAATCATCTGTCAGTGATTGGGTAAACACGGTCGAAAACAAATTCGACCGCATCGATGTGCTGGTGAACAATGCCGGTATTGTACGCGACAGTCTGCTGGTAAAGATAAAAGACGGTCAATTGGTTAAACAGATGGCCGAGGCCGATTTTGACCTGGTGATTGCCATCAACCTCAAAGGTGTATTTAATTGTACCCAGGCGGCAGCGTCAGTCATGATTCGGCAAAGTAGCGGTGTGATTTTGAATGCAACCTCGGTTGTGGGTATCGACGGCAATTTAGGCCAGACAAATTATGTTGCCACCAAAGCCGGTGTGATCGGCATGACCAAAGTCTGGGCCCGTGAGCTGGGTCGCTACAACATCCGCGTCAACGCCGTGGCTCCCGGTTTTACCGCCACCGACATTTTGACCTCCATGCCGCCTAAAATCATTGAGGGAATGGAAGCGCGGACGCCGCTGGGGCGTCTGGGTAAACCACGTGACATTGCCAATGCCTATCTCTTTTTAGCTTCTGATGAAGCCGGCTTTATTACCGGCGAAACCCTTCGGGTTGATGGTGGAATTGTTATCGGCACTTGACCTCAAATTGATGCCAACCGAATTATCCTTTGAAAAATTCACCAAAAATGATTAGAATTCTTTTGTCTTGTATCTACACTATGTCAATTTTCTCATGAGAAAGAAACATACACCAGGGTGAATATCATGAAAGATGTTCATAAAATCTTTAGTGAGTTTAAAAAGGAATTTCCCGAGATACATGAGAAACACGCAGCCTTAGGAGAAGCCGTTCATCAAAAGGGCGGACCCTTGTCGGAAAAAACTCGCTGGCTGATTAAAATTGCCATATCCGCTACCGGTAATCACAAGCGCGCTCTTGAAACCCACATTCACAGAGCCGCAGCAGCCGGAGTCAGTGAAGAAGACATCAAGCACGCGTTGCTGTTGCTGATCCCCACAGCCGGCTTTCCGACTTTTATGAAGTCCTATGCAGTATTAAAAAGCATCAAATTGTAAAACAGCTGGAGCCCATTTACATGCAAAAGATTGTCGAAATTATTACCAAATGCATCCGTTTTGTGCGCACGGATATCTGGCGAATCCGGCTGGAAGAGCTGCCGTTTGGCAAATCATTTCTACTCAGGCAGCTGCGCGTCATCATACTCACGCTTCGGGGGTACAATGATGACCGCTGCTTGCTGCGGGCCTCTTCACTAACGTTCTTTACCCTGCTTTCGATTGTACCCATCGTGGCTGTATTTTTCGGCATTGCCAAAGGTTTTGGTTTTGAAAGGCGGTTGGAAAGGGAACTTTTCCAGCGGTTTCCCGGGCAGGAAGATGTTTTAAACCAAATCATCAATTTTGCCAATTCTCTGCTGCAACAGACCCAGGGCGGCCTGATTGCAGGTGTTGGCCTGCTGGTACTTTTTTGGGCTGTTCTCAAGGTCCTCGGGCATATTGAAAGGGCCTTTAACGACATCTGGCAAATAAAAGAAAGCCGCAGCTGGATCAGGAAATTCAGCGATTATCTGGCCATTATGCTAATTGCACCGATTTTCATATTGATGAGCGGTTCGATAACCGTTTTTATCAAGGCCCAGGTATCCCAAATCACACAGAAAGTTGCCTATCTGGATGTTCTGAATCCGTTTATCTATTTTCTTTTCGAATCCATGCCATATATCTTAATCTGGATCCTGTTTACGATTCTTTATATCATCATGCCCAATACCAAGGTTTCTTTGAAGGCCGGTTTGTTAGGCGGGGTGGTTGCCGGGACACTCTATCAAATTGCCCAGTGGGCTTATATCACCTTTCAAATCAGTGCTGCGCAAATTAACGCCATTTACGGCAGCCTTGCGGCCTTGCCCCTTTTTTTAATATGGCTTCAGATCAGCTGGTGGATTGTTCTTTTCGGTGCGGAACTGTCTTTTGCCAGCCAGAATGTGGATACCTATGAATTTGAGCCGGACAGTCTCAAGGTCAGCCCGGGCTTCAGGAAGCTGTTGACCTTGCAAGTTGTCCATTTGTTGATCAATAAGTTTCAAAATGGCGATAAACCACTCACCGATTCACAAATTTCGGATAAGCTGCAAATGCCCATTCGCCTGGTGCATCGTATTTTATCTGAACTGGTTGAAAGCGGACTGGTTTCAGAGATCAAGACCAAAACGGACAAGGAATTTGCGTATCAACCAGCCCGCGACATTAATCAACTGACCATTCAATCTGTCCTGCAAGCGCTGGATCATCAAGGGATCGAAGATATCCCCGTTGCCCAAACCGAGGGATACCAAGCGCTATCGCAAGCTTTACAGGACTTTAGCCAATCCATGGCGGAGTCACCGGCCAATAAGCTCCTCAAAGAAATATAGTAGGAGGTTGAGCCCGTCAGCCCCATCGACCGGTTTGATTATACAAATCGCAATTCCTTTCGTTTTTCGGGCTAAACGGGCAACGGGCCAACCGGCAAACCTTCAAGAACATTTCACCTCGACCTATCCCTACGCGCTAGAATATTCCTTATAAATTTAGGGGCTGAAAGCTCTGAAAAGATATCCATAGATCTATTCAGATGGATAACTATTTGAAGGCCGAATACGACCGGTTTTTTGGCTTATTTTTATTGACACACAGCGACTCTCAGGGGTATTGATGTAGTGCTAATTAAGTTAAATCGCCTGGTTAAACTCACTTAGCGCTCTTTGCGGCTCTTATCCTTTTTGTTCAGTTTTGATTAAACGCCATTTTCGAAAGGAAACATGAGCGAACCCTCTCACCTTCTTGAAGTCAAAGATCTCAAAACCCACTTTTCTACATTTGAGGGCGTTGCCAAAGCCGTCGACGATGTCAGCTTTCATGTTGATAAAGGCGAGGTGCTTGGCATTGTCGGAGAATCCGGCTGCGGCAAAAGCGTCACGGCTCAATCCATTATGCGCCTGATCCCCGAACCGCCCGGCAAAATCGTTCAAGGCCAAATACTATTTGATGACACCGATATCGTTCAGCTGACCATGGAGCAGATGCGAACGATTCGTGGCAAACGCATTGCCATGATATTCCAGGAACCAATGACCTCTTTGAATCCGGTTTACACCATCGGTGATCAGATATCTGAAATGTTCATCCTGCATGAAAAGCAATCCAAAAGCGATAGCTGGGACAACTCGATTGAGATGCTTAAAAAGGTTCAGATTCCCGCTCCGGAAAAAAGGGTGCACGAGTATCCGCACCAGCTTTCCGGCGGGATGCGCCAGCGCGCCATGATTGCCATGGCGCTGGCCTGCAATCCTGAAATTCTGATCGCCGATGAGCCCACCACCGCTTTGGATGTCACCATTCAGGCCCAGATTCTTGACCTGATGCTGCAGCTCAGAGAAGATTACGAAACTGCGGTCATGATGATTACCCATGACCTGGGCGTGATTGCCGAGATCGCTCAACGGGTGATTGTGATGTATGCCGGCAAGGTGGTGGAAGAAGCCAAGGCCATTGCTATTTTTGAAGATCCCAAACACCCCTATACCCAGGGATTGCTGCAGTCGATTCCAAAACTGGGACAGCGGTCACAGCATGGCCGCCAGCGGCTTCAGGAAATAGCGGGTATTGTGCCCAGCCTGTATGACTTGTCATCGGGCTGTCATTTTTCACCACGCTGCCCGCATGCGATGGAGATGTGTAACCAAAATTCGCCCCAGATGACGGATTTGGGCGATGGACATTGGGTGAGATGCTTTCTGTACTAAACTGGTTTTTTTATGTGGTTATCCGGGAAGCTCCAGGAGGACATAACTGATATGATTTACACCACGAAGAACACGAAGATCACAAAGGGAAAACACATTAATTTACTTTTATCCTTTCGTGTCCTTCGTGCCCTTCGTGGTTTTGGTGCCCCACTTGATCCTTCTGCATAACCATGTTTTATTAAAAAAGGCATAATCGATTGGAAACACTGCTGTCAATTGAAAATTTGGAAGTCCATTTTCCGATAAAAAAAGGCCTGCTTTCGCGCACGGCAGGCTATGTTTATGCGGTTGACGGCGTTTCCTTTACCCTTGGAAAAGGCGAAACGCTCGGCATTGTTGGAGAGAGCGGTTGCGGCAAGACCACCACCGGTCTGGCGGTCATACGATTGATCGAACCCACTGCCGGCACTGTCCACTTCGGGGAAACAGACATCACCACCCTGAATACATCAGAACTTAGAACGCTTAAAAGACAAATTCAGATGATCTTCCAGGACCCTTATTCTTCGCTGAATCCCCGCATGACCGTCAATCATATTCTCCGGGATCCCATGGAAATCCACAATGTGTATCCGGGAGCCGAAAGAAAGGATCGAATTGCCTATTTGCTGGAGAAAGTCGGTCTGCGGCCCGAGCAGGGGCGGCGTTATCCTCATGAATTTTCCGGCGGCCAGCGGCAACGTATTGGTATTGCCCGGGCGTTGGCCCTCAACCCCCAGGTAATCATCGGCGATGAACCGGTTTCCGCGCTGGATGTTTCCATCCAGGCCCAGATTATCAATCTGCTGATTGATCTTCAGAAAGAATTTCATCTTTCTTATATTATCATTGCCCATGACCTGGCGGTGGTCGAACATATTTGTGACCGGATTGCGGTGATGTATCTGGGCAAGATTGCGGAGATGGCTGCCTATAACAACGTATATACCGATCCCAAACATCCCTACACTCAGGCCCTGCTGTCGGCCATACCGGTGGCAGATCCCAGGGTAAAAAAAGAACGCATGGTTTTAAAAGGCGATGTGCCCAGCCCGATCAATCCACCGTCGGGTTGCGCATTTCATCCCCGGTGTCCCCATCGCATGGACGTCTGTGATAAGGAAACGCCGGTTTTAAAGGATATTGGCGACAATCATCAAGTTGCCTGTTATTTATATTAAATCTAAAAAGAGCGTTCCAAATTAATTTTTGCTTGAAGATCTTCATACTAGATCATTGGAGCAATGCAGCATTGGGTGAAGGAAATGGCTTCCCGGTTAATGGGGGGTACCGTAAAAACGCAAGCTTTGACGGACTGCCGGGAGACACATAAACGACGTGTAATTTAATTGGAAAGGAGGAACATCAATGAAAAAAACATGTTATTTTCTAATCGCCATCGCCGTTGCAGTGATGGTATTCGGGGCGAGTGGTTCCGTGCTGGCGGCCTCATCTATTAGCGTGGCCCTGGATGTCCCGCCCCGGATGATGAACCCGCACGGGGATGATTCGGATGCAGGCCTGCAGTACATGGCCAACTTTTTTGACGGCCTTTTGCAGCGCAAGGGTCCGGATGGGACCCTGGCACCGGCGCTGGCCGAACGCTGGGAGCGGCTGGATCAATTGTCCTGGAAATTTTATCTGCGCAAAGGCGTAAAATTTCACAACGGCAATGCCTTTACGGCTGCCGATGTCAAATTTTCCTTCGAACGCCTGAGCAATCTGGAAGTTTCCGAATTCATCAATACCGGCAAATCGATTGCAGCCGTGGAAACGCCGGATGATTACACTGTGATCATCAAAACCAAAGAACCGATTCCCTGGTTTGCCAATAATATGCACCAAATCTTTATCATGGATAAAGAGTCCACCGAATCCCGTGATCCGGGTGATGTGATGGTTAAACCCATTGGCACCGGCGCCTATAAACTGGTGGAATGGGTCAAAGGCTCCTATGTGCGACTGGAAGCCAATGCGGATTACTGGGAAGGTGCGCCGCCGATCCAGAAAGTGGAAGTCCGACCCATCAAAGAATCTTCCACCCGTTTTGCAGCATTGGCAGCCGGGCAGGTGGACCTGATGTCCGGTGTTCCGGTGGAGCTGTTCGATAAAATTAAAAATAGTCCTAAGCTGGATGTGGTCAACCGGCCCGCCCGCCGGTCGATTTTCCTGGCATTGAACAACAAGCCGGGCAGCCCGACCGCTGATATCCGGGTGCGCAAAGCCATGTACATGGCCATCAATGAAGATGAGATCATCGCAAAGGTGATGCGCGGCCACGCCGCACCGGCGGCTCAGATTGTGGATCCGCCCACCATCGGCTATAACGGCAATATTCAGCGGCTCAAATACGATCCGGCCGAAGCCAAAAAGCTGCTAAAAGAGGCCGGCTATGAAAAGGGCTTTGAGATTAAGCTTTCCGGCCCCAATGACCGTTATGTCCAGGATGAAAAAATAGCCGAGGCCGTGGCCAAATATCTGGCCAAAGTCGGCATTAAAGTGCAGCTGGATGTCAAACCCAAATCCATCTTTTTTCCGGAAGTGACCGATGGGGTGCTGGATTTTTACCTGATCGGCTGGTTTGACGGCACCTTTGACATGGGGCGCACCTATTTTAAGCTGGCCCACACCCGCGACGAAAAATCCGGACATGGGCGCTTCAACGGCGCGGCCTTCAGCGATCCTGATATTGATAAATTGCTGCAATCCACAGCCGATATTGTCGATCCGCAAGAACGCGGCAAGGTTTTGCAGAAGCTTAACAAGATGGCCATGGTCGATAAGATTGCCTGGATTCCGCTGCACTATCAGGAAGATCTATATGCCATAAAAAAAGGCGCCGGCATCAAATTTCAACCGCGCCCGGACCGCTGGATGGTGTACAAGGAAATCTCAAAATAATCTAACGACAAACAGGTATCGGGGCCGGATGATTCCGGCCCCGACCCTCCCGTTATTATGGCCACTTATATTGCACGCAGACTGATTCAGGGTATTATCGTTTTGCTGGTGGCGTCTCTCCTGTGTTTTGTTATTTTTCGCTACATGGGTGACCCGGTGGTGACCTTGGCGGGACGATATGCCACCTTTGAGCAAGCTGAGGAAGTGCGGCGCAGCCTGGGTCTGGATAAGCCCATGCATGTTCAGTACTTTCGCTGGCTGGCTAATGCCGTCCAGGGCAATTTTGGCATATCCTATGTTACCCGGGTGCCGGCCTTGGGGCTCATCCTGGAGCGCTTTCCGGCTACCTTCGAGCTGGCCGTTACGGCCGTCATTATGGCTTTTGGACTCGGCGTTGCGCTGGGTGTTGTCGTCGCCCTGAAGCCATACATATTGCGAAACCGGCTGATCATGGCCGGATCATTAGGCGGGATTTCCGTTCCAACTTTTCTAATGGGTATTCTGCTTATTATGGGTTTTGCCGTTTACCTGGGGATTTTGCCCCCTTTTGGGCGCGGTGAAACCGTTAAGGTGGGTTTCTGGCGCACCGGCTTGTTGACCTTCGATGGCATCAAGCACCTGATCCTGCCGGCGTTGACACTGGCCATGTACCAGTTGGCGGTGATATTGCGGCTGACCCGGGCCGGCATGCGCGAAGTGTTGACCGAAGAATATGTCAAAACCGCCTGGGCCAAGGGCCTGCCACCCAGAAAAGTAATTTTCAAACATGCCCTGCGCAACGCCCTGATTCCGGTGGTGACCATCACCGGCCTGCAATTTGGTGAGTTGATCGCGTTTTCGATTGTGACCGAAACGATCTTCCAGTGGCCGGGCATGGGCAATTTATTGCTGACATCCATTTACGAAACCGATCAACCGGTGATTGTGACCTATATTATGCTGGCGGCAGTGATCATTATCACGATGAACATTCTCGTCGATATTTTATATGCCGTTATCAATCCGAAGATCCGTTATGAGTAAGCGGCGCATCAAATCCAGAATGCTTTACAGTTACCTGCAGGATCCCTCTGCAATCATCGGCAGTGTTATCCTGGCGCTATTTATTTTGGCGGCATTGCTGGCGCCTTGGATTACACCCCAAAACCCCTATGATCTTGAAAAGTTGACGCTGGAACATTTTTTAACACCGCCGATCTGGATGGAAGAGGGCACAGCGCCGTTTTTGCTGGGAACCGATGATCAAGGGCGCGGCATTTTGAGCACCATCATCTACGGCTGCCGAACGTCTTTGATCGTGGGCTTCAGTGTTGTGTTGATCGCCGGGACCTTCGGTGTACTCATCGGACTTTTAGCCGGATACTATGGCGGCTGGATCGATGCCATCACCATGCGCCTGGCCGACACCTTGTTTTCCTTTTCAACCACCCTGCTGGCCTTTTTATTTTTAGGAATTGCCGGCGGCGGCAGCAAGCTGATCGTTATTTTGGCCATTTGTATTGCCGGCTGGGTGCGCTATGCGCGTACCATGCGCGGCAGTGTGCTGGAGGTCAAACAAAATGCCTATATTATGGCCGCCAAGTCCACCGGCGCCGGTGATTTCAGACTTCTGCTGCGTCATCTGCTGCCCAATGCCATTCCGCCGATCTTTGTGGTTTTGGCCATCGATCTGGCTGTGGTGATTATGCTCGAAGCCACCCTGAGCTTTTTGGGCGTTGGGGTTCCGCTAACCGAGCCGTCGCTGGGGATGATGATTTCCATCGGTAAAAACTATATCTATGCCGGTATGTGGTGGATGATTGTTTTTCCGGGCGCGGCGCTGATTCTGCTGGTGGTTGGGATTAATTTGTTTGCGGATTGGCTGAGGGAGGAGCTTAACCCCAAAATTCAGCGCAAAGCCTAAAATTGCCTTAACAGCGCTCATCTTTTGCCCGATAGCAGCGTTGTGAATCACCTCGAAATGCTCACGTACTGCGTGTACGCTCCGCTTTCTCAGTAATTCACGCCTTGCTATCAAACAAAATCTAAGCACTGTTAAAGCAATTTACTTTTTATAGAAAAATTGGATTAAGCGATAGTTATGATCAAAAATAATTCGGGGGGCTGAACAAGCGTATTCTTGTTTATGAGTTTCTGGATTCTCTGTGTTTAAATCAGTTTTCGCCGCGCTTTGTTGAACTTTTTGATTCTTTAAGATTAGGCGTGAAATTTCGCTTTTAAGCGGGAGACGTAATCTACAATTTTGAGATAGGTTCTATAAATTCACGCTTGTTGAACACCTTAATGTATCAAGATCAGATGTGAAATCCCGCCGGATGGCGGGACTCTCAAACAAAATCTAACCCTTTACAAAGCAGTTTAGGTTTTAAAAATGTATCAAAACCCTACAAGCAAAATCTAAGCGCTGTTAAAGCAATTTACTTTATTTAAAAAGTAAGATTACTCAATAATTGTGATCAAAATATACTCGGGGACTGAACAAACATATTCTAATATATGAGTTTTTGAATCCTTCACTTTTGAAGCGACCTGCGCCTTACTCTCATACAAAATCTAACCCTTTACAAAGCAGTTTTGGTTTTTATCATCACCGTTTTAACCTGCGAGCAAAATCAGAGCGATTAGGTTTAGAAAAATGGACCGAAACATAATAAAAAAAGTCCTGTCATTTTTTGTTCTCATACTTGCCTCTGCAGTGTTATGGAGTTGTGGCGGGGCAGGGCAGGATAAGCCGGATTACTGGCCGACAAAGGGATGGAAAACTGCCACTCCCGAAAGCCAGGGAATGGACTCGGCGCTGTTGCTGGATATGATGGAGGCCATCTGGCAAAACGATATCAAGATCGACAGTGTTCTGGTGATTCGCAACGGGTATATTGTGCTGGATGCTTACAGTTATCCGCGCGACGCGGATGATTTCCATCCGTTATTCTCATGTTCTAAAAGCGTCACATCGGCATTGATCGGCATTGCGATCGACAAAGGCTACATCGGTAGGGTGGATCAGCCGGTACTGGATTTTTTCCCGGATCGTGTTGCTAAGCATTTAGATGATGATAAGAAAGCCATGACGCTTGAGCACCTGCTGACAATGAGCTCCGGTCTCGAATGCCGCGATAATTGGCGTTATCACTGGCGCGGGCTGGAAGAAATGAAGCGCAGCCCTGACTGGGTGCAGTTTATGATCGATTTGCCCATGGCTGAAAAACCGGGCACGCAATTTAATTACTGCAATGGCGCTACATTTCTGCTCTCAGCTATTTTGCAGCAAAAGACCGGTATGAATTCACTGGCCTTTGCCGAAAAACACCTTTTTGGACCGCTGGGCATGTCCAACTTTATGTGGCCATCTAACCCACAGGGAATAACCGCCGGATACAGCGAACTGCATCTCCGCCCCGGAGACATGGCCAAATTCGGCTATCTTTATCTAAAAAATGGGTTGTGGGAGGACAAACAGATTATATCCTCGCGCTGGATAAAGGATTCTACGCGCAAGCATATTTCCACAAAGGGGCTCATGGATTATGGCTATCAGTGGTGGACACTAGGCGCCGGCGCCTACACGGCCATGGGTTATATGGGCCAGTTTATTTTTGTGGTGCCCCATAAGAATGTCGTAGCGGTCTTCACCAGCGGTTTAGATCTAAAAGACATTTTAACCCCTTCAGTCTTGCTGCGCTCTAACATTATTCCAGCGGGGAAGTCTGACAAGCCGTTGCCGGAAAATATCGAACAGCAAAAAGCCCTGAATGACCTCATCACACTCTGGCAAGAAACCAGCCCCGGGGATCGTGCGAACATCAGAGAAAAAACCGGCCATGCCCATTCGGGTCAGCAACTCGGACTATATGTGAACAAGACCTATGGTTTTTCGGTTGAATATGATCCCGCACTGACGATTACCGACCATGACATGCAGCCCGGGCAGATTTTTCGAAAAAAAGCGCCTCGAGGCATCCCCATTTTTAGTGTCGCCGTGGGCGATATTCCCCAGGGACTGGCGTTGAAAGATACCGGAACGTTTCTCCTGAAACTGTATCAGAAAAATCCACAGGTCAAAGATCCTGTCATTCGCAAACAGGAGCTCATCACCCTGTCGGACGGCACCCCGGCCAATTATGGCGAAATCACCTGGCGCTACCGTTCCTTTGACATGCTGACTGTGGCTGTCGGTGCCTATATGGATGATAGGTTTATCGGTATTTCTGTTGTTGGCCGTTCGAGTATGCCGACGCAGTATCTGGCCGGTATGGTAACATCTTTAAAATTCAAAAACCCTTAGGCATCAATTAAAGCCAGTCGGTCAATATGAATACGAATGAATCAAAAGAAGAAATACTAGCGTATTTTAAAAAGAAAAATAATTGTAAGCTGCCTTACTGTATTGAAGTGACCGCAGAAAAAAAGGGGGCGCATGTCGTTGTTGTTGGCGCCACCCACGGCAATGAGCCGGGGGGGGTCAATGCTATGGTGGCATTTCATCGGCAGGTGCAAAATGGTGAGATCAAATTGCAGAGTGGTAAGGTCAGCCTTCTGTTGGGAAACCCACATGCCTTCGAGCATGACCGGCGTTACATCGACTGGGATCTGAACCGCAGTTTTAGCGAGACGGACAGCACGACCATCGAAGGCCGGCGGGCCGCTGAGATCATCGCATACCTGGATCAAAACAACCGGATTTCAGCGCTGCTGGATCTGCATTCGGTCAGTATCGGTGACTTTAAACTCTGTGTTTATGAGAAAGACAGCACCGACAGTCTGAAATTAGCGCTTCGCATCAGTGACATCCCGCTGCATTTTGCCTATCATGCTGCGCATATGCCGGGCGCGTTGATCGGCGCAGCCGGCCAGCGTCACATCTGCGGGTTAATTGTTGAATGCGGCAACCACCTATCAGCTGACGGCGTGCATACTGCACAGAATCACATGCAGGCCATACTGGCACACTACCAATTGCTGCCTGTTTCAACTGGAGCCCCTCAGAAAAACCTGCAAACCATTGAGCAGTATGAAAGCATCAGCGCCATTAACCCCGGCCTCAATTTTAAATTCCTCATCGCCGATGTCGCCACCGGAACCAAACTGACTAAAGGTCAAGTGTTCGCCAAAGACGACAATGGGGAACACATTGCGCCGCAGGAGTGTTATATTGTAGTGCCTTCCCGGGTGGTAAAATCGACAGATGTGGATGCGGGTTTTTTGTGTAAGATAAATCGATTCGCCTGAAGCTATTGGTAAAAAAAGTGCCTTTGCCTATCCAAAAGAGGCATCTGGTGCATTCAATATAAGCTGACCGGCATAGAAACAGGCAACAAAGTGCTTATTTCGAACTTCCCTGAACTCCGGTTCTCTTTTACTGCAAATATCTTTTGAAAAAAGACAGCGCGGGTGAAAGCTGCAGCCTGGCGGGGGATCAATGGGGCTGGGGACGTCGCCTTTTAGAATGATTCGCTCGTTACTTTTTTGAGCGGGATCCGGAATGGGAACCGCCGATAAAAGTGCCTGGGTATAAGGGTGAAGCGGTGTCTTGTAAAGGGTTTTGCTGGGCGCAAACTCTACGATTTTGCCCAGGTACATCACCGCCACGCGATCACTGACATGCTCCACTACACTTAAATCATGGGATATGAACAGATAGGTCAGACCGAACTCATCCTGCAGGTCCTTGAGTAGATTAATCACCTGAGCCTGGATGGAGACATCCAGGGCGGAAACGGCCTCATCACAGACAATCAGCTTGGGATTTAAGGCCAGCGCTCTGGCCACACCGATTCTTTGCCGCTGCCCACCTGAGAATTGGTGCGGGTAGCGGCGCATGTGCTCTTTGCGTAACCCCACCACTCTTAACAGCTCCAGCACTCGTTCGTCGCGTTTCTTACGGCTGCGCAGGCCGTGAACCAGCAGCGGCTCACCGATGATGTGGGATACGGTTTTGCGGGGATTGAGAGAAGAAAACGGGTCTTGAAAAATGATCTGCATTTTTTCGCGTAGGGCCTGCATTTTTTTCTTGTCATAGTTGAGGATACTCTGGCCCTCGAAAAAAATATCACCCGATGTCGGTTCCTCCAGTCGTAAAATCGCTCGGCCAAAAGTGGTCTTACCGCAACCGGATTCGCCCACCAGTCCAACGGTTTCACCCTCTTCAATGGTCAAACTCACGTCTTCGACTGCCTTGACCGAAGCGATTTCCTTTAAAAACACACCGCCTTTGATGGAGAAATGTTTTACGATATTTCGGGCTTCCAGCAGGATGTTAGGCATATTTCAAACACCTTACAAAATGATTATCGGCGACCTGAACCATCTTGGGGCCCTTTTGGCGGCAGTCGCTAAAAACATCCGGGCAGCGATCACTGTACAGGCAGCCAGTGGGCAAATTCAGCAATGACGGCACAACACCCGAGATGGTTTTCAATCGGCTTTCTTTGGATTCGCGACCCAGCACCGGAATGGATTGCAGCAACCCCACCGTATACGGGTTTAGCGGTTTGGCAAAAAGGGTTTTAACATCTGTATACTCCATTACTTTGCCGGCATACATCACGGCCACATTCTGGGCCATTTCAGCAATAACCCCCAGGTCGTGGGTAATAAAAAGGATGGCAGCCCCGGTTTCGTCTTTGAGCTTGTTCATTAAATCCAGGATCTGGGCCTGAATGGTGACGTCCAGAGCCGTGGTGGGTTCATCGGCGATCATCAATTTGGGGCTGCAGGCCAGGGCCATGGCGATCATCACGCGCTGGCGCATCCCGCCGCTCATCTGATGCGGGTAATCCGCAAGCCGTTTTTCGGCAGCCGGTATACCCACCAGTTGAAACATGTCAATCACGCGTTCGCGGGTGGCGCTGCGGGACAGTTTTTGATGCAGCCGGATGACTTCACCGACCTGGTCGCCCACCGAAAAGACCGGATTCAGCGATGTCATCGGCTCCTGGAAAATCATCGAAATCCGGTTGCCCCGAATTTTGCGCATCTGCGCCTTGGAAAGCGCCAGTAAATCCTGACCATCAAAAACGATATCACCGCCCTCGATTTTACCGGGCGGATCCGGAATCAGGCGAATAATGGAATGGGCCGTGACACTTTTGCCGCAGCCGGATTCTCCTACCAGACCCAGGGTTTCACCGGATCTGATCGTCAGACTCACATTGTCGACGGCTTTGGCCACGTAACCGCGAACATAAAAATAGGTCTGCAGGTTTTTAATTTCCAATAGGTTTTTGTTGCCCATTTCCACTGTCATCAATCCCTTAATCTCGGGTCTAGTGCATCTCTTAGTCCGTCACCCAACAGATTGAAGCCCAGCACCGCAAAAAGAATGGCCAGCCCCGGAAAGGTCATCACCCACGAGGCCCGCAAAATCAGCGCGCGGCTCTTGGCAATCATGGCACCCCACTCCGGTGTGGGCGGCTGGGCGCCCAACCCCAGGAAACTCAAGGCCGCCATATCCAGAATGGCCGAGGCAAACCCCAGCGTGGTCTGCACGATCAGCGGGCCGAGGCAGTTGGGCAAAATGGCAATAAAAATAATGCGAAAATCATTGGCGCCGATGGCGCGCGCAGCACTGACATAGTCTTTCTCACATTCTTCAAGAACGCTGCCGCGCACGATACGCGCAAAACGCGGTATATACGTGATGGCGATGGCAATCATGGCGTTTTGCAGGCTGGGTCCTAAATAGGCCACCACAACGATGGCCAGCAGAATATAGGGAAAGGCCAGAATAATATCCATTAACCGCATGATAAAGTTGTCGCGCCAACCTTTGTAATAGCCGGAAACGCAGCCCAACAGGGTCCCACAGAAAAAAGCCAAACCCACACTGATCACCGCTACGAGCAATGAAACCCGTGCACCGTAGATCAGACGCGAAAGGATGTCCCGGCCCAGATCATCGGTGCCCAGGATATTTTTCCATGTGCCGGTCGCATGCCACACCGGTGGTTTGAGCTGATCGTAAAGGGATGTTTCAATTGGATCGTGTGGGCTTATGTATGGGGCTAAAAGGGCACTGATAATAAATATGGCGATGATGATCAAACCCAGCACGGCGGTTTTGTTACGCCACAGCTGGCTGATCTGATCAAAAAACGGATGCCGGTCTTCCGGGTTTTTTTTGGGTTTGTCCTTGGCCATTTAAATAAAGTGCTGAATCTTTGAATGTTCTTTTAATCGCTTAATCTTTAATATTTTGAAGTTCGCCTCTGGGCGACTTAACTCCAAATTGTGAGTTTTAATTTATTGAAGTGATTTTAAAACCTCAGATCATGTTCGAGAGCAAGACGTCGCGCGAATTGAATGCGGAGTCTACCACACATTCTGGTGGATGCGTATTTCAATTCGCGGGGCAACGCAGCTATCGGACATTAGATGGGGTTTTAAAATCACTTCTATTTTACACTGATGCGAGGATTAATAATCGCATACAACACATCCACGCACAGATTGATCAAAACGAATATGGTGGCGATAAACAGGGTGCCGCTGCGGATGACCATATAGTCACGTTTAATTACGGCATCAAACATCCATTTGCCCACACCGGGCCAGGCAAAGATGGTTTCCGTCAAAATGGCCCCGCCCAACAGCACGCCAAATTGAAGACCGATGGTGGTGACCACCGGAATCAGCGCATTGCGCAAAGCGTGTTTGAAAATAACAAAAAATTGTGAAAGACCCTTGGCCTTAGCGGTTTTGATGTAATCCTGGCGCAGCACCTCCAGCATCGAAGAGCGGGTCATGCGGGCAACGATGGCCGTTGGGATCGTGCTTAGAGTGACGGCGGGCATAATGATATGCCAGAGCGCATCCCGCAGCGCGGCCCAGTTGCGCGTTAAGATAGCGTCCAGGATGTAGAGGTTGGTGATGGTTTCAAGCTCTACACCGACACTCAAGCGGCCGGACATGGGCAGCCATCCAAGGTTGAGGGCAAATATGAGCATAAAAACGAGCCCCAGCCAGAAGATGGGCATACTGACGCCCACTAGTGCCCCGAACATGCTCAGATAATCAAATATGGAGTATTGTTTGGTGGCGGATATAATGCCGAGGATCATGCCGGCAAAGCAACTGATCAGCAATGCCACGATGGAAAGCTCGATGGTGGCCGGAAAGCGCTCTTTAACCTCGATCCAGACCTTCTGGCGTGTCCAGATGGTCTCTCCTAAGTCGCCCTGCATCAATTGTTTGAGAAACAGTCCGTATTGCTCATACAGCGGTTTATCCAGCCCAAGGTGCTCCCGGATTTCCCGCAGCGCTTCTTCCGAGGCCCGTTCACCCATCAGCAGTTCAGCGGGATCACCCGGGGTGAGGTGCAGCATCAGAAACACCAGGATAGATACGCCCAGCAGGGTGGGGATCAAGATAAAAATTCTTCTAATGATGTAAGCGATCATTGAGGAATTTGATTACGATTTTTTGTAATTATTAGCGGGTGCTATATATTTTTAAGAACTCAAGCTAAGCTTTAAATGTCTATATCAAATAAGACCGGGTGTAAACAAAAAAGGGAAAGCGGATGTCCCGCTTTCCCCTTTTTTAGTTTGCCTGACCATTAAGCTTATTTATCTAGCCAAACATTTTTAAACCGTTGTGAATTGGTTGGATGTTGTTTGAAATCCATGACTTCATTTCTGACCGGCGTGATGACCGTCGAGTGCGCGACACTGATCACCGGCACTTGCTCATAGATGAGCTTCAGAGCTGTTTTATAGATCTCGGCGCGCTTGTTCTGATCGATGGTTTGTTTACCCTGGGTCATCAGATCGTGGTATTCTTTGCTGTGCCACTGGGTTCTGATGGATGAGGATGCCATGCCATCGAAGAGAACTGCCAGAAAGTTGTCCGGGTCACCGTTGTCGCCGGTCCAGCCCAGCTGAAACAGATCCATATCTTCCGGCTGCTCGCGCTGCCGCTTCAGATAGGTTCCCCATTCGTAACTGACCACCCGGGCATTAATTCC
>JASJAN010000046.1 GCA_030066985.1 Desulfobacterales bacterium | reverse complement strand
GTTTTAACCGATCAGCTTCATGAGCAGGATATGCCCCGCCTATACGCAGCAGCTGATGCTTATGTCCTGCCTTGTCGGGGTGAAGGATGGGGACGAACTCAAATGGAGGCCATGGCCTGTGGCCTTCCGGTGATATCCACTTGCTGGGGCGCTAGCCTTGATTTCATGAACGCTGATAATAGTCTTCTGGTTGATACCAAGGGATTGGTTGAAATCGATGAGCGTGCTGAGATCGCTTTTTATCGTGGACAAAAATGGGCAGAGCCGTCGGTAGAACATCTGAGTGAATTACTGCAAAAGGTAGCGGGCAATACAGATGAAGCACAAAAATTAGGTCAACACGCGCGGGAGGAAATTGAGCGTCGATGGACCTGGGAAAAAATCGCCACCGTTGCCGCAAAGCGTCTACAAGAAATTGGAACCCAACTCAATCCCAGCGGGAAACCGGCCGAAATCGCCGATGAGACCTATCGCATCCGGTGGGAGGGGTCTCAATTTGTCAACCACAGCCTGGCGCTGGTAAACCGGGAGTTGTGCATCGAACTTGCCGGCCGTCAGGATATTGAACTTTCCCTTATCCCTTATGAACCGCATGAATACGGGCCGGAGGAAGATCCGGACCGATTCGGCCTTATCCAAGAGCGACTGCAACAAGCGTTGCCTGGTGCGGCCGATTTTCATGTGCGTCACCAATGGCCGCCTTGTTTTACACCACCACCGGAAGGTCACTGGATCATGATCCAGCCTTGGGAATTCGGCGCTTTGCCCCAAGATTGGGTCGAGCCCATGGAGACCCTCGTTGATGAGCTGTGGGTGCCCAGTCATCATGTGCGCAATGTTTATGTGAACAGCGGTGTATCACCCGACAAAGTCTTTGTGATTCCCAATGGAATCCATTACGGCCAGTTCAATCCAAAAGTGACTGCGTATCCACTCGATACGAAGAAGCCTTTCAAATTTTTATTTGTCGGCGGTACCATCATGCGCAAAGGCATCGATGTTTTATTAAGCGCTTATACGGAGACCTTCTCCTGCGAAGATGATGTCTGCCTGGTCATCAAAGACATGGGCGGCGAATCGTTTTACAAGGGCCAGAATGCCGCGCACCTCATCAAAAATATTAAAAAGGATCCGAAAGCACCTGAAATACTGTATTTGACCGACACATTCAAAGGTGAAGAAATGGCGCGTTTGTATACCGCCTGCGATTGTTTGGTGCATCCCTACCGGGGCGAAGGATTTGGATTGCCGGTGGCGGAGGCCATGGCTTGCGGGCTGCCGGTGATCGTCACCCGGGGAGGAGCCTGTGACGATTTTTGCTCTGAAGAAAGCGTTTATTTCATTGACAGCACCAAAAGACCCATTCAATTAAATTGCTATGAGCTCAGTGCGCCGGCCTGGTTGCTCGAGCCGGATAAACCGCAGTTAAATGAGCGGCTCAGGTTTATTTACGAACACCCTAATGAGGCCAAACGAAAAGGACAAATTGCAGCAAATCTTATAAAGTCAAAGGTGGACTGGAAAATGTCAGCAGATAAAATTATAGATCGTTTAAAAGCGTTAAAAGATCAGCCGGTACGACGGTTTGTTGGCTCGTCGAATGACCAAACGCATCAAGGGATGACATCTCCACAGGTCATATACCAAAATATCCAGGAGACGATGAAGCATAAAAAGCCTGAAGAAGTTATTGATGCCTTGAAGAGCCTGGCATCATCTTTTCCGGATTTTGCCTTGGCCCACAATGACCTGGGTGTTTTGTACTATCACACCGGCCACAAACAAAAAGCGCATCAGTCTTACGAAAAAGCCCTGCAGCTTGAACCCGATAATATGATTTTCCAAAAGAATCTAGCGGATTTTTACTATGTCGAGCACGGTGACATCGAAAATGCCCTACGATTATATATCAGCATTCTGAAGGCGAATCCTCAAGATGTCGAAACCCTGTTGATTACAGGCCATATCTGTGTTTCGCAGCATCAATTTGATGATGCCCGCGTGTTTTATGAACGGGTATTGGAGCTGGAGCCCACGAATGATACAGCCCGCGAGAATCTTGAGAAAATAAAGCGCCTGCAGATGAATCTTCCTGATAAGCAAACCGCTGAAGAAATGTACCAGGAAATCAAGCCGCTTCTGAACAACGGTGATCCGCAAAAGACTATCAACGCCTTAGAGGAATTACTGCAAAAGTTTCCGGATTTTGCTGTCGCCCACAATGATCTGGGTGTTCTTTTTTATCATACCGGCGGCAAAGAAAAAGCACAATTTCACTATGAACGTGCCGTTCAACTGATGCCGGATAACATCAATTTTAAAAAGAACCTGGCAGATTTTTACTGCATCGAGATGGGCTGGATCGAAGATGCTTTGCAAGTATATGTCAGCATATTAAAGACAGATCCGCAGGATGTAGAGACCCTGATGGCCACCGCGCAGATTTGCAAAGCATTGGAGAAATTCGATGACGCCCGCGATTTTTTCAACCAGGTATTGCAAATTGAACCTGTAAATACAGAGGCTCGCCAACAAATTATAGCATTGGAAAAAACATTTCCAGGAGTGCGAAAAAGTTCGGCAGACGGGGGTCATTTTGAAAAATTAAACCAAACGAAGACGAATACACTTGAAAATAAGACTGCTGAAGCAATGTACCATGAAATTCAACCGCTACTGAACAATGGCGATCTGAAAAAAGCTATCAACGCCTTAGAGGAATTACTGCAAAAGTTTCCGGATTTTGCTGTCGCCCACAATGATCTGGGTGTTCTTTTTTATCATACCGGCGACAAAGAAAAAGCACAAATTCACTATGAACGTGCCGTTCAACTGATGCCGGATAACATCAATTTTAAAAAGAACCTGGCTGATTTTTTGTTTGTTGAACTGGGCAGGGTGGAAGATGCCCTGCAAATATATGTAAACATACTGACAAAGCATCCTGAAGATATCGAGACGCTGTGCATTACCGGCCACATTTGTGTGGCGCTGGAAAAATTTGATGATGCCAAAGAATTTTACCGACGCGTTTTAGCGCTGGAGCCGGACCATGCGGATGCCAGCCGAAATTTAAGCGCTATACTTGATCGGGAAAACAACAAAATATCGATTCAATCAAATACGTTAAAGGAGAACAGCTATCCAGACGCTGAAAACGGCACCTTTCGTCCTATTATGGAAGCATCAGAAAAATTAGACGCAGAATACGAAACCACTGTTTCGATTGTGGTTAGCCTAGATGGTATCCAAAACCGCATTAAAGAGTGTGTGAAAAGCATTCAATTGCATACGACCAAACCCTATGAAATGCTGCTTATCGATGGTGAGACCACGAAAGGCATGCGCAAATGGGCGCAAAAACTTGTGGAGAACAATGACCATGTGCATCTTATCGATTGCAGCCCAAAAGCTGGGTGGGCCGCATGCATCAATCGAGCCCTCACAAAGGCCATTGGTAGTCTTATTGTTCTGATGCACAATGACGTGGTGTTGCCGGACGCCTGGCTTGACGCATTTTTGACGGGTATCAAATCTGAACCGAATACCGGTATCATTGGTCCAATGGTTAATAGAACGACAGGGATCCAGCAGGTTTTGCAAGCCGAAGAATTTGATCGGACCGATTTTGAAACTGACGCCGCCGCGTTTTTTGATCAAAACCAGCACAGAAGGGTAAGGACGTCTAAACTATCGGATGTCTGTCTGGGTTTTCGGCATGGGCTAATCGTCAAAATCGGATCTTTTGACGAAAAGTTTATTTCGGCCGAGCTGGCTGTTGAAGATTTTTGCAAGCGTGTGGCAGCAGCCGGTTATCAGAATTGGGTGGCCGCCGATACGTATGTCTACCATTACGATCGACATAAAGCCAATAAGAATAGCGGTGCGAAACTTTCGGCCGCTAGCGAAGATCTCAAAAAATACAGAGAAAAATGGAATGACATCCAAAACCCTGATGTCAATGCCTTTAAGACGATCGAGCTGTTGACGGGAGCAAAAGAAATCAGTCAGAAAGGTCAGGTTAATCAAGCGGTTGATGCCTTACTGGCTGCTATCGGTACCCAGCCGGAAGAAAAACGCTTATACGTCGCTTTGGCAAAAGTTCTTATCGCAGCCAAACGTTTTCAAGATGCCAAGGATGCCTTAAATGAAATACCCCCAAGCAACGGACATGCTGATCTGCAAAAGCTTGAATTACTGGGATATGCTGAAGTCGGACTGTCAAATTATAATGCGGCGCAGATCTGCCTCGATCAATTGCTGGCCCTAAATCCCAAACATGCATCCGGGTTAAACCTAAGGGGTATTCTGGCGTATCACAACGGTGATCGCGATCTAGCTGAAAAGCACTTCCAGGCAGCGGTTAAGGCAGATCCCGGTTACGGTGAACCCTATTCGAATTTAGGGACGCTTCAATTGGAAGCCGAACGGCAGAAGGACGCGCTGGCGTCTTTTGAGAAAGGTTTTCGACTGGCACCCACAGACCTTGACATTGCAGCAAATTATCATAGCCTGGTTGCCGAAATCGGAAGCTATGAGAGAGCAGAAACAATTGTGCGCGAAGCAGCTGCCCTTTATCCGCACAACCAGAAAATCAAATATATGCTGATCGATTTTCTGATCCAGCAGGGTAAATATGAAATGGCCATGTCTGAGATTGAGAGTGCCATTATCAAATTTGGTATGGCTGACGGCATTTTAGCAGCCGCGCTGAAAATCAGAAAAAAACTGGGGCCCATGACCATCCAGAAATCCACGCAAAAGGTTCCAGTTTCGGTATGTATGATTGTCAAGGATGAAGAAAAGTATTTGGCCAGATGTCTTCACAGTGTTAAACCCCTTGTCGACGAGATGATTGTGGTGGATACGGGCTCTACGGACCAGTCGAGAGACTTAGCGATTGCCTTTGGCGCTAAAGTTTATGATTACCAATGGAGAAATGATTTTGCCGCCGCACGAAATTTTTCGATTTCCCAAGCCTCGGGTGATTGGATTTTAATCCTTGACGGAGATGAAGTGATTTCCTCGCTGGATTATGACCGCTTCAATGAAATTGTTGCCCAAAAACCCAATTCGCCGGTTGCTTATAACATCACCACCCGTAATTATAACCCACTGGCCAACTTTGTCGGCTGGGTACCCAATGACGGGCAATACCCGGCAGAAGAAGCTGCCATTGGCTGGTTGCCCAGTGAAAAGGTGCGGCTGTTTTATGGCAAAGATCAAATCAGCTTTGAAGGGGCGGTACATGAACTGGTCGATCCGGTATTACATCGAAAAAACATTAAAATCAAAGATTGTGGTATTCCGATACACCATTACGGGCGGCTGGATAAAGCCAAACTGGATCGCAAAGGCGAAATATATTTTGAAATCGGTCAAAAAAAGCTCTCTGAGACGGGTGAAGACGTCAACGCATTGCGGGAGCTGGCGATTCAAGCCACCATTTTGGAGCGTAACCAGGAAGCGCTGGATTTGTGGCAACGACTGCTGACGGTAAATCCGTTTCCCGAGCTGGCCGCTATCGCTTATGTGAATATGGGCACGGTTTACAGTCGACTCGAAGATTTTGAAGCTGCTATGGATGTGGCCCAAAAAGCACTCAAGTATGATCCAGAGCTGAAAGAGGCCCAATATAACTACGCAGTGGCTGAATTGCACTGCGGAAATGCACCAGCCGCTGTCAAAACGCTTGAGAATCTATTGCGCGGGTTTCCAGATTACCCACCGGCACGGTTTATTTTAAGTGCCGCATATTGTTGCGCGGATCAAAAACAAAAAGGTCTTGAGGGTCTAAAACAGCAGAAAAATACGTCCATGGGCAAATTTCTGGAAATGCCTTCTCTGGAACTCGGCCAGAGCCTGATCGCAGCCCACCAGATACACTATGCATTGCTCGTGCTCGGGGCGGCAATTGAATGCGATATTGTTAATAAGGAGATTATAGAGCTGTTCACCGAGTGCATTAAACTAAACGATAAGAACCGCAACATGTCTGAGATCCCATCATCCGATTTGGCGCACCATCAGCCGGATACGTTTGATAACTTATCGCATTAATCATATTATTAGGCACGCTTATACTAAAGGAATGCCTGAGAAAGCCTTTGAATTGAATTCCAAGCTCATGTCTTCAACGGAGATCGACGCCATAGATCTGTCCGCCATACTGCAACGCGGTTTAAAACTTCATCAGCATGGTGAATTAGAGCAGGCCGAAAACGATTACCGCAAGATTCTGCATGCCAAACCCGGACATGCGGACGCGTTGCATCTGCTTGGTGTGATCTGCCATCAACGGCAAGATAATACAACCGCTATTGATTTAATTAGCCGTGCTATCGACGTTATTCCTCATCAGCCTATTTATCACGCCAACCTGGGCAATGCTTTGCGCGACAGCGGCCACTACCAGAGGGCGATTGACAGCTATTATAAAGCGCTGCAGTTCAAGCCGGATTTGGTTGAAATCCATATTAACTTGGGTATCGCCTTGCATCAATTAGCCGAGTTTGAGCGTGCGGAAACCGCCTATCGCCAGGCGATCACTTTAAAGCCTGACAGTGTCGAAGCCCATTACAATCTGGGCAACACCCTCAAAGAGCAGCAGCGATTCAATGACGCCATAACCTGCTATCGGCAGGCATTGCGCATCAATCCAAATTTTTTAGAGGCCCACTATAACTTAGCCAACGTGTTGGAAAAGCAAGGGTGCTATGATGATGCCATTGATTGTCTAAACCAATGTTTGCGTATCCATCCTCAATGGGCCGAGGCCTATAATAATCTAGGCAATCTTGTTAAGCGCCAGGGCCTATATGAGCAGGCATTTTCGCATTACCAAATGGCCGTTAAGCTGAAACCCGGTCTTTATGCCGCTCAAAATAATTTGGGCAATGCGCTTAAAGATCAAGGCTATTATCCTGAGGCAATTGCCTGCTATCAAAAATCGCTGCAGGCTCACCCCCAGTATGCCGAAGCGCATTTAAATTTAGGGATATGCCTGGCTGAATTAGATCGCCCGGCCGAAGCCGTCGATCATTTTCACGAAGCCACCCGCATACACCCGGAATTTGCAGAAGCTCACAATTATATGGGGCTAACACTGGCTGAAATGGGAAAGCGAGACGCGGCCATTGATTGCTTTAAAAAAGCGATTGAGATTAACCAGGCCTACACTGAGGCATACAGTTATCTGATGTATGAGTTGCAGTATGCCTGTGATTGGCAACAGCTGCAGATCTATTTGCAAAGATTCGACCGGTTAAGGCGCCAAGACACTCGTGATCACCTCATGCTGGCTGAGCCACCCTTTCTTCAGATGGCACGGCAATCAGATCCGCTGCAGCAGCTGGACAATGCCCGACTGTGGTGCCGAAAATGCGCACAGCCCCTTCCAAATTCAACATTAGGGTTTTCATTTGAATCCCGACGACAAAAAACCGGCAAACTGACGGTGGGCTATCTTTCCGGTGATTTTCATGATCATGCCACCGCCCATTTGATGCGCAGTCTTTTCGGTCTTCATGACCGAGACAAATTTAACATTTGTACATACTCATATGGTCCGAACGATCACAGTGTTTATCGAAAACAAATATGTGAACAAAGTGATCAATTTGTGGACATCCACATGTGGTCTCATATTGATGCGGCTAGTCGGATTTACGACGACGGCGTCGATATTTTAGTCGACCTAAAAGGGCATACAAAAGGGGCCCGGCTGGGCATACTGGCGCATCGCCCGGCGCCGGTTCAAGTTCACTATTTGGGGTATCCGGGCACGACCGGTGCCGATTTCATTGATTATCTGATCAGCGACAGAATCGTCACGCCGATTGAACAGTCATCTTTTTATAGCGAATGCCTTGTTTTTATGCCTTCCAGCTATCAGGTCAATGATCACCATCAAAAAATTGCTGCCCGCATCTGGACAAAAAAAGAATTGGGGCTGCCGGAGACAGGGTGTGTGTTCAGTTCATTTAATTTGCCGTATAAAATAGATCCGCTGATGTTTGATTGCTGGATGCGCATATTGAAACAAGTTCCAGACAGTGTCTTGTGGCTGTTTAAAGGCGGTGAAACAACGACACATAATCTCCAACATCAAGCCTGCATCAGAGGCGTTGATCCATGTCGGCTGGTATTTGGCGAAAAATTGCCCAAAGCCGAGCATCTGGCGCGGCTGCAGTTGTCCGATCTGACACTGGACACCCGAATTGTCAACGGACACACAACCACCAGCGATTCATTGTGGGCTGGTGTACCGGTAATTACCCTGATGGGGGATCAATTTGCAACGCGAGTTTCAGCCAGTTTGCTGGGTGCCGTCGGACTATCTGATTTGGTCGTGGACGATTTAGACGCTTACGAACAACTGGCCGTTCGATTGGGCTCCCAGCATACAGAACGTCAAAGCATCAAAATGCAATTGTCAGCGAACCGATTGACAACCCCCTTGTTTGATACGCCTGAGTTTATCGGTCATCTGGAGACAGCTTACCAAAAAATGTGGTCTATATTCAGGGAAGGAAGGGCTCCACGGCAAATTGAAATTGTTGCGGACTAGTTCATAAGGTTAGCTAAAAACGCGATAGAAAAAATTAAAAACGGCCTCTTGAGAAAGAGGCCTTTTTTTGCTCTTGATGATAACCATCAGATGTCTGCTTGAGATCGGCTCATCTTGTCATTTTAATGAATTGCTAAAGTGCCTGTTCAGGCGATCCTCTTAGCCCGGCAGCCAGATTATTGTTGATATTGATGACGATATTCAGTTTTTCAGGTGACGGAAATGCCATGGTTTCAAAAATACGCTTATCGATAAAGGCCGCCAGGCGCAGAATATCGAGACGCAATTTTTTGGGCATCTCGTGATCGTCGCGCGACAGCTCGCTTTGGAAAATACTCCAGATGCGCTGGTTGTATTTAAGGGCTTCATCCAATTTCAGATCTCGGTCCGGGGCATTCCAATTATCCTGGCACTCCTTGAGTTTTATCGCGGCTTTGGTGAGCACGGCCGCTTCAATTTCGCGACCGGATTGGGTGGCTTTGCCGACACTTTCATATGCTTTCAGTGAGTGGGCCTGGGTCTGCATGCTTTAGAACCTCCTGTTCATAGTTTATTAAATGGCGGGCCAGTTTTAGAGCCCGGTAATAATTTCCGATTAGAATATGCTCGTTAATTTCGTCGATATGACCGGTTAAACGCGGAATAGCGTCAAGCAGCTGGTGAACCAGCTTCCAATAGGCTTGCTGATGCTCGGTTAGATTTTCAGAATCGATGTACATTAACTGGATAACGAAATATATCTGACGGCAATACGAGGTTGCATCTTCCTGGCACAGTATATCTTTCTGGCGCAGAACCGGCACACTGTTTTCAATGATCAGGTCCGTATTTTTACTGTTGCCGTTGGTTAAAACCGCGCCGCCGATAATCATTTTTTCATTGGGTTTTAAGGTGATTTTGAGGGCCATTTTTAAACTGTCCGTTCATTTGCCTGTCCGTTTAACGCCTGAGAAGCATAGGATCTTTAAAAACCGCTGAATCAGACCGGGATTAGAATTGGCGATAAGGCGTCAGATATGGAGGGGGATCGCTCCCCCTCCAAATCGGCTATCTGATTTAGAATAATCTCAGAACTCCCTGAGCGGCTTGACCGGCCAGACTCAATGAGGTCGTACCCAACGCCTGACGCGTTTGCAGCATCAGCATGTTGGCGCCTTCCTCATTCATGTCGGCCTCGGTGAGTTTCGCCGCACCGTCGTTTAGGGTGTTGATCATCTGGGCACTGAACTCCTCACGCGCGGTGATGATCGACAGGTTGTTGGACAGCTTCTTGGATTCAGTTCTCAACGCACCCATAGCGGTTTCAAGGTTGTTGATCGAGCTCTGAATGTTGGCAGCATTGACCGTGGTGTTGCCACTGGTAACCCAGTTGGTGCCACCGGCGGTGACTTCTGAGCTCAAGCCACTAATGTTGAAGTTGGTTGAGGAGTCACCAAAACCGGTCAGTTTTAAAGTGGAATCGCCGGCGGTCGGTGCAAATTCTACCGTCATTTCACCCGATTGCAACAGGTTGACGCCCTTGTAATTGGCATCCGCAGCCATCCGGTTGATCTGCGTCATAACCGTTGCATACTGGCTGGCAAAGATCGTGGCATCTGCGGCCGTAGCCGACAGAGCTGACTGAGCCAGAGATTTGGCCTGGGCAATCAGGTTGTTGATACCTTCAACACCCACGTTGGCGGCCTTGATGGTCTGGATGGCTTCCGACATGCCGTCTTTACGTCCGGCAAGGTCGGTGGCCCGTAATTTATGTTCCTGGGCGGCAAAAAAGTTGATCGGATCATCCAGGGCGGTGTTGACGCGCAGACCGGTGGCCAGGCGTTTCTGGGTGACTTCAAAATCCTTGGACGTTTGCTGTAGGCTGAACAAATTGGCCCGCATACCAGCAGTTAAATTAATTGTACTTAGTGCCATGATTAAATTTCCTTTCCTAGGTTGTTGATTTTGGCGTTCTTGCCAATTGGGTTTATCAAATTTTTGCTAATCATTGTTTCTTGGTGGCCGTAATGGGTCTTTCTGATGTTGCCCCGCCTCCTTTCAGACCCTGTTTTTTTGGCTACCAGATTGTTATCGGGAAAATAGTGGATAACTTTAAGTTTTTTTACTATTTGGGTGCTTTTCTGAAGCACGGCTGATTCGCCATGACCGCATGTTTTAACCTCAACACCCTTTTCTGTATTATCGGTCTTTTGGAAAGTTACTTGATCTTGCTGGCAGGCATGGCGGGAATCCAAAATCTTGGGTCGAAATTTTTCATTAACCGCTGGCAGAATTGGGCTTTGAATGATATAATTTATTGAATTAATGTGGATATTTAACGGGAGGGTCAAAAAAAGGATCCGAATTCGTTGCGATTATTGCATTTGAAGATAAGGTGGTGTATGCAAAGCATCATGCGCATTGAGCACAACAGGCTGTAAAAAACCGACCTAAGACTGGTTCAAACGCATACGGTTTTGCACCAATACCCGATTACGCCAAAGTAAAAATACTTGAGGTTGTTGTGGTCCATCTAAAAATTGATGCCTTAAAACCTGGAATGGTTCTGGCGAGATCAGTTTATAACCAGCAAGACTTGTTGCTGATTGAGAAGGGAACCGCTCTGACCCGCAAACGCATCTGGATGCTCAAAACCTGGGGAATCGAGCAGATCAGCGTTAAAGGGCGGGGCCAAAAGAGTGAATCATCTGAATACACGGTTGAGTTTGAGACCCGCGAGAGTATTGAAAAGGAGCTGCAGGCCAAGTTTGCCGACGTGGTGGATGATCCGGTCATGCAGGAAATCATGAAGGCCGCCAGCCGGCAGCTGCAAAAGAGCTTAACGGATCCGGATAAGCAAAATGAAAGCACCTGATATCGACCGAGTCATTTCGCGGGTAGAGGATCTGCCGACTTTGCCGCGAACCGTTCTGAGGATAACGGAGCTTGTCAACGATCCCAAGTCCTCCGCCCGGGATCTGGCCAGAATCATTACCGACGATCAGGTTTTGGCTGCCCGGTTGCTAAAATTGGTAAATTCATCTTTTTATGGATTTCCTCAGCGAATTTCAACGATCACCGGGGCCATCGTGCTGCTGGGCTTTGATGCCATTCGCAATTTGCTGCTAACCACTTCTGTGTTTGACCTTTTTTCGAATCGTAAAAAAATCAGTCTGATACGCCAGGAACAGTTCTGGGATCACTCACTGGGATGTGCAGTAGCCGCTAAGGTGATCGGCAAACATTTGCGCTACGACAAGGTTGAGGAGCTGTTTGTTGCCGGTCTTTTGCATGATATTGGAAAAATTGTAGAAATGATATTTTTGTCCCAGGCCTTCAAAGATATTAACCGGCTGGTTGGAGATAAGAATATACTGATGATCACAGCCGAGGAAACCATTCTAGGCTACGGTCATCCGGAAGTCGGGAAATTGCTGGCTGAACGCTGGAATTTGCCCCCTAAATTGGTGAGCGTCATTTTACACCATCATCAGCCCAGTACGGCCGGTCGTTTTGCATTTGAAGCTGCCATTGTGCATCTGGCGGATATTCTGTGCCGCTCCCTCAATATCGGCTATGCGGGCGACAACAAGATGCCGGCACTGGATAAAGCTGCCTGGGATAGTTTGCGGATCAGACCTCAAGCCATTGAAGCACTTCTGGCCGACATCCAAAAGGAATTTGATGATATCAGCCTTTTTATTACCTATACCCCCTAATACGGACCCTGATAACGGTTTTGGCAAAATGCAAAATTGCATATTGGATTTAATTTTAGATCAGTAGGGGCAAATGGGTTTGCCGCCATGGGGATGCGCCCCAAGCTTTATTCCAACAACCTAAATTTATTCCTCATTTAAAATCTTTGCCCTAAAACCGGACAGGACTTCAATCCAGAATCGGGCTGCTCTTATATCCCATCAAGCGGGGGTGAACACAAATTATTTCATTTAGCAAAAGCCAATGGCGACATTTTTTGCAGATTGCAAAAATTAGTGCGCTGAATCGGCAAATTATTGGCTCCCAAATTCAGCCGGAAAGGCTGCTTGTTATTTTCTTCGCCAACACCCACATTTTGTAAAGCCATTGTTTAGCACAAAATATAGTGGCACCAGATCTTACCCATACCTTCATGTTGAGCTGTATTTTTCTGCGACTGGAATCACGCGACATTCTTCCGCTATGCTACCCACCATATGTTAGTTGACGGCATGGTTATTGCTAAATCCGTCCTTGTCTCTGATCACTCAGATCACGCGCGAGCTACGCGGAAAAAGATGACCTCATTATAAAATTCAGCACTCCCGGCGAAGTTAGCAACTGTTTCTAAACCCATTCAAAGGAGGAGAAGGTGCAGAATTTGGCCGTCAGCAAAGTTCCAGCCCCCAATTCCGATCTTTTTGTTAAAAACTCAATGGTTCTGGCGCAACTCAATTCGCATGATTCATGCAATGCCATCATCGGTCGTAGTGAAAGGATGCAAGCGGTTTTCGAGTTGGTTGAAAAAGTAGCCGATAGTGACAGCACGATTTTGATCACCGGTGAAACCGGCACAGGCAAAGGACTGGTGGCCAAAGCAATTCATCAAAGATCCAATCGTAAAAATAAACCATTTATTTCAATAAATTGTGGTGCAATACCTGAAAATTTACTTGAGAGTGAACTGTTTGGACATGTGCGGGGTGCATTCACCGGTGCTACGGTTTCCAAATCAGGAAAATTTGAACTGGCCCATGGCGGCACGATTTTTTTAGATGAGATCGGCGATATGAGTCCTGATTTGCAGGTCAAGGTGCTCAAGGTTTTGGAAGAGGGTGAATTTGAGCAGGTCGGTGGTGCCAAGACCATTAAAGTGGATGTCAGGGTGATTGCAGCGACACATCGCGATTTGCCAGAAGCGGTAAAAAATGGACATTTTCGAGACGATCTGTTTTACCGTCTTTACGTCATTCCCATTGGCCTTCCTGCTCTAAGAGATCGTAGAGCTGATATACCCTATTTGACCTCCTATTTTATTCAAATGTATAATAACAAGAATAATAGGCAGATAGATGGGATTTCTGATGAAGCACTTGATGTTATGGTGCATTATGGGTGGCCGGGAAATGTGCGCGAGCTTCGCAACGTCATCGAAAGACTGGTGGTGCTCATCGGTTCGGGCCAGATCTCATTAAATGATTTGCCAAAAGAGCTTATGGTGGTTAACGGGTATCAAAATAACCAGTCCATAGAGGTTACAGACGCGGGAATCTGTTTAAACAGCGCTGTTACCGAGTTTGAGAAAGATTTAATATTACAATCTTTGGAAAAAACCAAATGGGTCAAAAATAAAGCTGCCAAACTGCTCCAATTGAACCGCACAACTTTGGTAGAGAAAATTAAGCGTCACCGAATTCAACAATACGCCACTTGACCGATTGTATTTTGATTTCCAATGAGAAGCGTTTGATTCACCGTGCTGCCTGATTGGCGCACTCCCACTCGAGAAAAATCCCGACGGTCCGATCATGCGGTTTTCCCAGACCATACCGTGTGATTCAGCCACATACGGATCTATCCCTTGTAGTGTTCACTTTGTCTTTCAAAACCGGTACTTGAGCGTCAATGCGGTGACGTGTGCGACGTGAAAAATTGACAGAACTTGGAACCTAATCACCATCGAAGTGACTGAAATTTAGTTAAATTATTTTGGGTTTTGCGCATCAGTGAGATTGTGCAAAAATCCTTTTATTAAACAAGATATTTTTTAATATTAATTATTTAAACATTATTTCAAGTGGTTATATTAATCAGCGACTATTTTACAATTCGACTCACCACCCGAAAAGAAAAGCGGCAGATGCAGAACCGCTCCTGCATCCTAAACAGCTGAAACCGCTAGTCTTCCATGGCATGATAATTGCTCAATTGATGCGCGTCAAACCTGTTTTGCGGACCTTTTGATGTAACAGGTGTTTTTAATAAAATAAATATAAATAACGAATAGTTAAGAATTAAATGCCATCTTCTAAAAATGTTATTACGGCGGTCAATACTGCCGCTGCAAAACCAATTGCTCAAAATTGCTACATGACACCTATTTTTGAAAGTATCCCGACCGGTGTGGTGGCATTGGACCCAACGGGCAAAATTGTCAGCTTTAACCGAACCGCCGAGCAGATAACCGGATATGCTGCCAAAGACGTATTGGGCCACACATTCGAGCAGGCGTTTGAAGCCGGCTATTTTCAACATCCGGCGCTGGATATCAAGAAGATTCTCAAAACGAAAGCGACCACCGAAATACAAACAATACTCGTGCCCGCCAACGAAAAACAGCAGTTGCATCTGAATGTCGCCGTATCTCCCCTGAATTCGGTCAACGATGGCAATATTGGGACGTTAGTCTCTCTGACCGACATCACGCGGATGCAAAGCGCTGAGTTGCAGGCCAAACGCACAGGTCGATTGGCGGCGATGGGTGAGATGGCTGCCCGAATTGCCCATGAAATCCGTAACCCACTAGGCAGTATCGAGTTATTCTCAACCATGTTGGTTGCTGATTTGCAGGAATTTGATGAGTTGAAAACATTGGCAGAGCATATTTCTGCGGGTGTTAAAAGCATTAATAATATTGTTTCCAACTTGTTGCTGTTTATGCGCCCGGATCAGCAGCTGGACGAACAGGTGTTAGACGTTCATGAGGCATTAAAAGATTCTCTGTTTTTTGCCGGGCATTTGTTGGATGCCCAGGACGGTATTGAGGTTCAGACCGAGCTGATCGCAGAAACGATGTCCATCAAGGGTGATCTGGAATTGCTCAAGCAGGTTTTTTTGAATTTAATCTTAAATGCCATCCAGGCGATGTCCAACGGGGGTCGATTGGTGATTTCTACCCACAAAACCAGCAGCCTATCCGGATCACTATTGGCTGAAGTTCATCTGGTTGATAACGGTTGTGGGATTGCCCAGGCAGATTTACCCAAAATTTTTGACCCATTCTACACCACTCGCAAGAAGGGTACCGGATTAGGGCTGACCATTGTTCATAATATTATCAAAATGCATGGCGGCAGCATCGATATTACCAGCAGCCCCGAGGGCACCCGATGTGTTCTGACCCTGCCGGTCTGGGCTGAACCACAAGGAGATGTTGACAACATTTAAAGTGTTAGGCGGAGTTTTACATTATGGGCCTTGCGCCAATATTAATCGTCGATGACGAATCGGAGATGCGCAGCGCACTTTCACATGCGCTCACCAGAAGTGGTTTTAGCGTTGAGAGCACGGTTAGCGGCACGGACGCTCTGGTTAAGATCAAAAAAGATCCGATCAGCCTGGTCATCACGGACCTAAAAATGCCTGGAATGTCAGGTATGGAACTTATCGGAGCGCTAAAGAAGCTAAAGCCCGAGATTGCGGTCATTGTGATCACCGCCTTTGGTTCCATCCACAATGCAGTTGAGGCCATGCAAGCCGGCGCAGCTGATTATTTGTTGAAGCCGTTTTCATTTGAAACCTTGGTGGCGACGGTCAAAAAAGTCCTTGGGTGTATGGATGAAAATGGTGATAAATGGCCATCAAAGCAAATGTCTAATCCTACAGCAACAGTTAAGACATTAGTTACTAATAATATAAAATTATTAGATATTTTAAAGCTTGCAAAGAACGTGGCAGCCAGCCGCTCAACCATTCTGATTCAGGGCGAGAGCGGAACCGGCAAAGAACTATTGGCTGCTTACATTCATGAAAACAGCGGCTATCCGGACGAACCCTATGTAGCGCTCAATTGCGCAGCTTTACCAGAAACGTTGGCTGAAAGTGAGCTGTTCGGTCATGAAAAAGGTGCTTTTACCGGTGCTGTGGGTCGTAAAATGGGCAAGTTTGAACTGGCCAAACACGGAACTGTTGTGCTCGATGAAATCAGTGAAATGACACCGCCTCTGCAGGCCAAACTGCTGCGCGTTTTGCAGGAAAGGGAGATCGATCGGATCGGGGGCAGCCGATCCGTTCCCATGAATGCGCGTGTGGTGGCTATTAGCAATGTGGATTTGAAAAAAGCCGTATCAGAACGCAAATTTCGTGAGGATTTGTATTATCGCATCAATGTGGTGCCATTTACCATTCCACCGCTCCGAGAACGCAAAGGGGACATCCCGCTTCTGGTGACGCATTTTCTCGAGAAATTTTGTCAAATGAACCAGAGGGAAATGCTCAAGATGTCCGATGCCGCTCTGGCGCGATTGGTCGGCAATCCTTGGAAAGGCAATATCAGAGAACTGGAAAACACGATCGAGCGGGCGGTGCTCATCAGCAACGGCCCCAAACTGTTACCGGAGCACCTGTTTTTAGACGTTGACGAATTTGATGACGCCGCCCAGCCGGCCATTTCGATTCAGGCCGGTATGACGGTCAAGGAGATGGAAAAGAAATTGATCACCAAAACCCTGAGTGATGTTGACGACAACCGTACCCGGGCTGCGGAATTGCTTGGCATCAGCATTAGAACACTGCGAAACAAGCTAAAAGAATACAAACAGGAACTGGAAGCATCTCAGGCTGAAACCGCAGCTCAAAACAGTTAGATATTCTAACGCCGGCAAGGGCCCGTATGTAAACGGTTAGACGGTAGTTTTTGCCGCTTGCAGGTTTGCAGCCCATGAAAAGATATATAGGTATTATTCTGTATTTATTGAATAAATGTATATTCCTGCTCTCAGTATGCCGTCTCAGCACGCTGGTATGAAAATTGCTCGATCTAATATTAATGCGTTTAATAAAACCACGAAGAGCACGAGGAGATAATAATTGTAGTGACTTCAAAGCCCCTTCGTGCCCTTTGTGGTGGAAAACTGCCTTGATTAATAGAAACAAATTATTTTTGAGGCCCTAAGCACATGAGGAGAAAGTTGCCTATGCCAACGGAAACACTTTTTGAAGGGACTATTTCGAGCCTTCAAAAAACCCTTAACAGGGGTTCCTTGCGACATCGGGTGTTGACATCCAATATCGCCAATATAGATACGCCCAATTACAAAGCATTTGAGGTCGTTATGGAGGATGTGCGCCAGAGAAAAGGCCGCTCCGCAAGACCTCTGACGTTGATCCGCACCGGACCCCGGCATTTAAACGGGCGCCGGCAGACCAGCGATGATGTCAAGATCAAACAAAGCGATCCGTCGCCGCTTAACTTGAGGGCTGACGGCAATACCGTTGACTTGGACCGGACCATGGGTAAATTAGCAGAAAATACCATTTTGTACCGGACTGCTGCCCAGCTTATTAAGAAAAAATTTCAGGGACTTAGGAATGTTATTCAAGGAGGAGGGAAATAATCATGGATTTCTTTGATGCCCTTCACGTCAGCTCATCGGGATTATCAGCGCAGCGTCTTCGCATGAACCTGATTTCTGCCAATCTGGCCAATATCAATACCACGCGCACAAAGGACGGCGGGCCCTATCGCCGCCAAGATCCGATTTTTGCTGCCCAGCCACACGCAGTCTCATTCCGGGAAATGCTGCGTTCCCGGCAAACAGAATATTTAAAAGAAGTCGCTGTAGTGGATATTGTCGAGGATACCCGTAAGCCGATTATGAAATACGATCCCACCCATCCCGATGCAGATGATAACGGTTACCTGGCCATGCCCAATATCAATCTGATGGAAGAAATGGTGAATATGATCTCAGCTACACGAAGCTATGAAGCCGGTGTGACCGCTATTCAATCCGCCAAAGACATGGCGCTCAAAGCACTTGAAATAGGACAATAATCATGAATGAAGTCAGTTTTCAAAAAGATCTGCCGTCTTTAATTGGTCCGGAATCCGGCAGCCGGGCGACTGAAAAACCGGATAGCGCCTCATTTGGCAATATGTTGGCGCGTTCGCTGGATGAAGTCAACCAGTTGCATGCCGCCTCAGATGATGCTGTTCAGAAATTAGCGGCCGGCCAACAAAAGGACATTCACCAGACCATGATCGCGATGGAAAAAGCGGATGTAGCCTTTCAGCTATTGATGCAGGTGCGCAACAAGATCATTGCCGCCTATGACACGATCATGCGCATGCAGGCCTAAAATCGGAGATTGTCGATGCCCTTTCGTCAAATTTTATCACAACTGCAAACTTTTTTTAAAAGCATCAGTATTGGCAAGCGCATTGCTCTGCTGACACTAACTGTGGGCTCGGTGGCTGCATTTGTATTTTTAATGAATTGGGCCGGCAAACCTGAATTTCATCCGTTGTACAGCAACCTGGATGCCAACGATGCCGGGGTTATCCTCAGCCGATTGAAAGACCAAAAAATACCGTATCGCCTTTCGGCCAATGGCAGCACTATTCTCATCCCGCAGGAATTGATCTATGAAACCCGCATGGACCTGGCATCCGAAGGGTTGCCCCAGGGTGGCAGCATGGGTTTTGAGCTCTTTGACAACACCAAACTGGGCATGACCGAATTTGCCCAAAATGTGAACTATCAAAGAGCGCTGCAGGGTGAACTGGTGCGCAGCATCAATGGTTTTGAAGAGGTTGAGAGTTGCCGTGTCCATATTGTGATGCCTGAAAAATCGTTGTTTGTCGAAAACGAAGAATCAGCATCGGCCTCTGTCGTTTTGAAATTGCGTCACGGTAAGTGGCTCTCGCCGCAACAGGTTCAAGGCATCGTGCACCTGGTATCTTCAAGTGTATCGCGCTTGAACCCTGAAAATGTAACGGTGGTGGACAGCAACGGCAGATTGCTAACCGGCCGAAACAACCCTTCTGGTGTGGCTACACTGAGTTCGGATCAACTTGACCACCAGGTAAAAGTGGAACGCAAATTGGAAAATCGGGTGTTGTCGATGCTCGAAAAGGCCCTGGGCGCCAACCGGGCCATTGTGCGTGTTTCCTGCGCATTAAATTTTAAACAGCATGAATTGACCGAAGAGCGATATTTACCTGAAAATCAAGTCGTTCGCAGTGAACAGACTTACAATGAAACCGCCAAAGACGACGAGATGATTCCCAAGGGCATTCCCGGGATTCAATCGAATCTGCCTGAAAGCAGTGCAGCTGCTACCCAAAAGACCGAAGACGAAAATACCACTTTTGCCAAACAGGATCGAACCGTAAACTATGAAATCGGCAAATTGACGAGTCGCACCCTGGAACCGGTTGGTGGAATTGACCGTATTTCAGTTGCGGTGATGGTTGACGGCACCTACACGACGAAGGTGACCGAGGACGGTGAGACAGAGGTCTCCTATGCGGCCCGCTCTCCTGAAGAATTGACCAAGATTGAAAACCTGGTGAAACGGGCTGTCAATTATGATGCGGATCGTGGCGATCAAGTCGAAGTGGTCAATATCCCTTTTGAATCGACACCCATCACGCAGGCAGACGCAGAATCGACCATCGAGCGCTGGCTGACGCAGCTGAACAAATACAAGCCTTATTTCAAATATACGTTTTTGAGTTTGTTTTTGCTTCTTTCGTTTATGTTTGTGGTAAAGCCCCTGATCAAGTGGCTGACATCGCATACAACCGGTGAGACTGAAATTTTAGGACAGCTTCCAAAAACTGTCGGTGAGCTGGAATCTGAATACGGCGCTGATCCCAAACAATTGGCATTCACGGATGAAATATCGCAATTGATTACCCGCGACAATGATGCCTCTGTGGGCGTGATGCGCGACTGGCTAAAGGAAGAGTAGGGCACCCATTTAGGTTTCATAACATATGGACTCACAAAGTATAACAGGGCCGGTGAAAGCGGCCATTCTGATTCACGCGCTGGGCAGACCTTTGGCGGAACGACTGCTTCAGCGGTTGAATGCGTCGGAGAAAGAACGCATTCAAAGCCATCTGGCGCAGATTCGGACCATATCGCCTGCGGTTGTTGAGCAGGTCGCCCGGGAATTTGCCGCTATTGCCCAGCGCTATCGGAAAAATCAGGCCGCCGGGTCTGTTGCTGCCGACGTCAATGAAAACGCGGCTGGCGGCGATACCACTGCTGAAACCAGCGGATTAGAAGCCCTTAAGTCGCTAAATGCTGATCAGGTATACGACCTGATCAAAGATGAACAACCACAGACCATCGCCATCATCCTGGTGCATCTTCAAAGCAGCGTTGCCAGTGATGTTATCGGAAAATTGCCGGATGAAATTAAAACAGAAGTGGCCATGCGGATCGTCAATTTGGATAAGGTAACGGCTGCAATCGTTGATGAAGTCAATGCGGTTTTAAAAGAAATTTTAAAAACCAAACAAAATTCAATCTCCAATGTCACCGGCGGTGTTGACCGTCTGGCGGAAATGTTGAATCAGACCGATGAAATATCCAGCGAGCTGATATTAAACGAGCTGGAAGAAGCGGACATGGACATGGCCGCCCAGGTCAAACAACGCATGTTTGTATTTGAAGACATCCTGCTGGTCGATGACCGCGGCGTTCAAAAACTGTTGCGCAAGGTTGAGACTATGGAGCTGGCGATTGCGCTCAAAGCGGCCTCTGAGGAGGTTAAGGAAAAGATCTTCAAAAATATGTCAGAACGTGCCGGTGAAATGCTGCAGGAAGAAATAGAAGATATGGGTCCGGTTCGCATGAAAGAAGTGACCGATGCCCAGCAAAACATTACCAATATCATTCAGGAGATGGAGACCAAAGGTGAATTGATCATTGCCGGACGCCGAGGAGATGATATCGTTGACTGATGTGATTAAAAAAGAATCTCAAACGCTGGCAGATGGTTTTCGTCTGCACTATTTTCCCAATATCCCGGTTGATGAAGCCCGCCATCATAGCAGCCACCCGGGCAAAAACAGTGAATTCAAGCGCTCGCACTTTAAAGATATCGACCCAGAACCAACCTGTGCTGCGGAACCAACGGTTTCAGACCCGCTCGAAACGCCGGTTGCGCCATCAGGGCCTGACCTTGATGAGGTCAAAGAAGGTGCATTTCAAAAGGGTTTTCTTGAAGGCAAAAGGGTCGGTTTTGAATCCGGTTCTAAAAAAGCAGCAACAGTCGTTGAAAGTCTGCGAAGCACCCTCGAACAATTGCAGAATGTGCGCGTCGAAATTCATCAAGAAATTGAAAAAGAAGTCACCCACCTGGCGCTATCGATCGCCAAAAAGATTGTTTGTCACGAGATTAAAACCAGCCAGGAAACTGTGGCCTGTGTTGCACGTGAGGCTTTGGCCCGGGTTGACCATCCCGGTAAGATAAAGATCAGGCTCAATCCAGACGATTTGCAGTTCATCCAAGACACCCAGTCTCAATTTACCCGCTTTTTGCAAAGTTTCGACCAGGTCGAATTTGAAGCGCAGGATTCGATTCAAAGCGGGGGCTGTTTGATTGAGACCGATAGGGGAGACATCGACGCGCGGATTGAAAAGCAATTTGAGGCCATAGAAGAAGCCTTCCAAATACAGTTTGATCAGCAGAAACAAGAGAGCCAATAAGCTTAGATGGGAACCAATTTACGCTTCGATAAGTATCACCAATGTTTAGACGCTACCTGCACCATGCAAGCCAACGGTACAGTGACCAACATCGTGGGGCTGGTCATCGAAGCCCAGGGGCCGCTATCCCGACTGGGTACTGTTTGTGATATTTTCACCAAAGGAGATATGCGGAAAATAAGTGCTGAAGTGCTGGGTTTTCGCGATGATAAGGTCATGATGATGCCTCTGGAGGAAATGCGGGGCATCGGTCCGGGCTGCCCCATAGTTGCGCGGCAGCAGCGGGCGGTCATACCGGTCGGCAAGGGGCTGCTGGGTCGGGTCATTGATGGACTTGGCAACCCCATCGACAGCAAGGGCCCGATTTGCGTTGAATCTGAATATCCCATATACGGCACACCGGTCAATCCCCTGTCCCGCCAGCGCATTAGCAAACCGCTTGATCTGGGTATCCGGGCCATTAACGGATTGCTCACGTTGGGTTGCGGCCAGCGAATCGGTATTTTTGCCGGCTCTGGTGTGGGCAAAAGCGTATTGCTGGGTATGATTGCCCGCAAAACCGCTGCCGATGTAAACGTGATTGCCCTGATCGGTGAGCGCGGCCGTGAGGTCAATGAATTTATCGAAAAAGAACTGGGCCCCGAAGGCCTCAAACGATCGGTGATAGTGGTGGCAACCTCTGATCATCTGCCGCTAATTCGCATGCGAGGTGCATTCATTGCGACCGCCATTGCAGAATTTTTCCGTGATCAGGGCCAGCACGTCAATTTAATGATGGATTCGGTCACCCGTTTTGCCATGGCACAGCGGGAAATCGGGCTGGCATTGGGTGAGCCGCCGACCACCAAAGGCTATACCCCATCTGTATTTACACTTTTACCCAAATTATGCGAACGGGCAGGCACCTCTGCTGGCCGGGGCACCATCACCGGTCTGTATACCGTTCTGGTGGAAGGAGATGACACCAATGAACCCATTGCCGATGCATTGCGGTCCATTCTGGACGGTCATATCAATTTGTCACGGGATTTGGCCAACCATGCCCATTATCCGGCCATCGATGTTTTGGGCAGTGTCAGCCGGGTAATGGAGGACATCGTTGATCCGGAACAAAAGCAGAGCGCGCGGAAATTAAAGGAGGTCATGGCCACCTATCGCAAAGCAGAGGATTTGATTAACATTGGCGCTTACGTGGCTGGCAGCAATCCGAAAATCGATTATGCGATCGCAATGATGGGAAAAATCAATCGCTATCTGAAACAGGATATCGATGAAACAACCACTTTTGACGCGTGCGCTTGCCAGCTGACCGAACTGTTTGAATCCTGATTTCCTGTCTTGTGCCTTGGCCCTTAAATATCCAAAAATCACGTTGATCAAAGATTTAGAATTCTTGTCACTGGCCACTTGCTGCTGGCGACTTGCCGCTGGCTCTGCATTACTGAATTCTATCAAGTAGCCAGAGACCAGAGACCAGAAGCCAGTCACCGGGGGTCTGGCACCCAACACCCAAAATCCTGTTTTGTAAATGACTTGTGGAACGCAACCCGATGTATCAATTCAAATTAGAACCGCTTTTAAATCACCGCCGCTATCAGGAAGAGGTTCTTCAAAAAGAGCTGGCTGATCATAAAAAGGCTCTTTTAGCCGAACAGCGGTTATTGCGGGATCTCAAAGATCGGAAACGCCAAAATCTGCAACAACTTCAAATCCGGCAAAAAGAAGGGCGTCCGGCATCTGAGCTTAAACTCTATGTTGATTTCATCGATCACTTGACAGCTGAAATGGAAGCCCAGAGTGAAAAAGTCAGTGAAGCACAGCGACGCTTCGATACCACCCACGAGGCTTTAATTGCTGCCATGAAAAAACGCAAGGCACTTGAAAAGCTGAAAGCAAAAGGCCGCAGAGCCTATGAGCAGGCCGAGCTAACAAAGGAACGCAAACTGTTAGACGATGTGGCCGGCCATCAATTCATTTTAAAGTCCTGAAGACAATAATCATTTCCAACATGGGCTATGTTTTCCCGCTCCCCGAATTGTTGCGCAAGACATCAACTTCCCCGGCTGTTTTTTGGCACTCTGCGATTCTGTTGGGGTGCGCCCAGGGTAAAGGTAAAGATTACCTTTTCAGGAAAATATTGCCCGTAAAATTGCCATTTATTTGTGTTCGCGCAGCTGTCGCCAATCGACCGCCTGTAAATTGCCACCGAACGCCAATAAGTAATAAATCAAAAAATATCAATAGCTTATACTGCAATCCTTTTCGCCTTAAGTTCCTGCCTGAAATATCTATCCTGTTTTCTAACAATTGGCATACTTGATGCACAAAGCATTGACCGTCAACAATATTACCGGCGCCCGCACCGGCCACACCAAGGAAGGATTTTATGTCGTTTGATGCCCTTATGATTCCAGCTGCCCCTCAGCCGCCTGCTGCAGGAACTCACAGCTCACAGAGCACAGATGTCGCGTCGTTTAAAATTGACCGTCCGGCTGAATCTGACGATCATAAACAAAGCTTTCTGACCACCCTAAACCGCGTATCTGAACGCAAATGCAGCAAGCCGGTTTCATCGCAAAAAGAGGTAGCCCATAGCGCCCAAACACATCGGCCGAAGCAAAAATCGGCCCAGTCGGCGCACACCGACAAGGGAACACATCAACATGCGCTTCAAGATTCATCTGCAAAAGCCGAGGTAACCGAATCAATGCCGGAAACACCGTTAACCGCGGAAAAACCGGCCATTGCTGTGCTCCATGATCTTTTGCTGCAACTGTTGTCTGCCGAAGATGGTGCCCTGATCGATGAAGCTTCATTAGATGACAGCGATCAAGCGTTGCCTGCGGCTCTAAACCAATTGATAGGGCGCCTTTACCCAGAAGGACAAGCGCCGAGCGCTGGGCGCGTGGGTATCGGGCCATTTGAACAGCTGCAAACCACGATTTCACCAGAAGCCAACAATCTGGCGTTTCTAAGACATCTGATCAACCGGGCCATCGTGCATCCGTTTGCCGCTCAACCACCGAATGCCCAAGGTGAAAACGCGTCTTTTGATTTTTGGCGAACCTTGACAGCAGCGATACCCGAAGGCGCTATTACCGGTGGCCGTACTGAGGCCTTCAGCACCCGGGTAAATGAACTAATTCAGTTTCTACTGCAGCCTTATGACAGTGCATCAGCGACATCCGGTTTAGAAACAGCAACCACTGAAACCAACGCACCAAAGACGGCTGTTAATATTGTCCATGCGGAAGCTTTGAGCAGCAACGAATCTCAGCTGATGCCCAAGATAACCAATCCGGCACAGACCAGCGAACTCCCGGCCCCTGAGATGACCCAACCGGCCAGTGCCGAAAAAGACAGTCGCCAGACGGGCGGAGTGCCGAAAAATGTTAGCCTTGAAACCCTGTTGGATTCAGGGCCGCACAAAAACGATGGTCATTTGCAGGCTGCCAAATCGCAGTCGGCGCCCAAAGCTGTCGAAACAGCGCTCAACTCAAATGCTGCCGCTGAAAGCCTTTCTGCCAAACCCGCAGCAGACGAAGCAATCAATGTCAAAGGCGTCGGCCCGCAGAATGAGATTCTATCTTTTGATCAATCCAGCGGCAAGGTTATCCAGATCGATGGTGATGCCAAAGACAGCGGATTTTTGGCATCCCAGGAGAATTTACCCGAGCATCTTGCCAAGCTTGAGCATACCGGTCGTTCAGCTGAAAGCAGCCAACGCAACCTGGCATCTCAGACCCTCAACCAGATTGTTCAAAAAGCGGTCCTGCTAAACAACAACGGCCAAAATATGGTTCAAATTGATCTGAAACCCGAATTTTTAGGGCATATCCGCATGCAAATTGTGACCGAAAACCAGCTGGTCGCCGTGCGCATCATGGCTGAAATTCCGTTTGTCAAAGACATGCTTGAAAACAACCTGAATCAATTAAAGGCTGAATTACAGGCCCAGGGTCTGGAAGTTGACGAGCTAGAGGTATCGGTTGCCCATGATTCGCGGGCGGATGATGATCTTTACCAAAAAGCGGCTGAAGCGCGCCGTGCCAGGGCTTCGCAAAATAACCGTCATAGCGCGGATGTAGCCGCAGAAGAGCAGAGCCAACAGAAGCCGGCCCAAGGGTACGGCAGGGCAGATAGCGCAATTGATTTTTTTGTTTAGCGACCCAAAATGGAAACCATAAAAACCGATTCTAATATGGATGCCTAACAAACTGTGAGACACATATGACACCCATTAATGCCATCGATACAAATACAAGCGATGCGCCATCGAGCGCACCGGTTAAGATTCTGGGCAAAGATGATTTTTTGAATATGTTGATTGCCCAGCTTCAGCATCAGGATCCGCTGAACCCGGCCGACAGCACTGAGTTCACCGCTCAGCTGGCGCAGTTCAGCTCTCTGGAGCAGCTAAGCAATATCCATGATAGTCTCAAGAGCATGGAGGCGTTTCAAGCGTCGCTGACCCATTCACAGGCGGTTTCTTACATCGGAAAAGACATCACCGCTGAGGGCAATGGCCTCCTGCTAAAAGAGGGGCAAACGGCCACCTGCCGGTTTGAATTGGAAACCACCGCCGCTATCACAGCCATCAGTATCTATGATACCACCGGAGGCTTCGTGACGTCTTTTGAGACTGGTCTGCGGGGTGCAGGCAGTCAAAGTGCGGTCTGGGACGGGACGGATTTTAATGGGAATCAGATGCCACCCGGTGTCTATGAATTTGAGATCCAGGCGATAGACCACACCAACCAGAACGTGACGGTGACACCGCTGATGAGCGCAATGGTCACCGGTGTAGCGTTTAAAGATAACACCGCGCACCTGATGACTGAGCTTCAGACCGTGGCCCTTGGGGATGTGCGCAATGTCTCTGAAGCTCCGCCGTCTGCATTGACGGCGACAACATATCCAGAACCAAATTTAAATGAAAAACCACATGGAGGGCTATAAATATGATTGGTTCACTATTTGCCGGTATTTCCGGACTCAATGTCAATTCAAAAGCGTTAACCGTTATTGGCGACAATATTGCCAATGTCAACACCACGGCTTTTAAATCCAACCGGACTTCTTTTGCCAACATCTTAAGTCAATCATTGGCGGGCACCGGTGCCGATGAAATTGGCCGCGGGGTGGAGTTTTGGGGCACTACGCCCATTTGGAGCCAGGGGTCTGTTGAAAATACCGCCAGCCCCACCGATATGGCCATCAGCGGCGCCGGATTTTTCCTGCTGCAGGATAACGCCGGTACTGAATTTTATACTCGGGCCGGTGATTTTACCTTCGATCGTGATGGGTATCTAATCAATCCCGACGGCCTCTATGTGCAGGGCTATGAGGTGACCTCGGTCGCCACAGACGGAACGTTTACCATCGGTAACATTACCGACATCAATGTGCCTGGGCAAAGCACTTCCCCGCCACGGGCAACCCAACAATTTACTCTTGATGTTAACTTGGACGCCGGGGCGGCCGCCGGAGATACCTATTCTACCACTGTCATTGTTTATGAATCGTTGGGTAATGGCATACCGATTACCCTGACCTTTGACAAAAACTCCGCCAATGATTGGGATGTCACCCCGACCGTGCCGGCCGGGACCTTCGGGGGTGGGGGTGGTATCAGTATCGATGTTACCAATTATACATTTGATGGCGCCACTGGCGGTTTGCTCAACAACACTGATCCGCAGATTACCATTAGCGGTCTGACCAGCGGTGCCAGCGATCTGACGCTGACCTGGGACCTTGTTGATGCTGCCGGTGTGACGCACGGAGACTTGACCCAGTTCGCAGCACCCTTCATGACAACCTTCCAGACCCAAGACGGTTTTCCTTCAGGGGTTTTGCGGGGCGTATCGGTTGATGAAGCCGGGGTGGTAACTGGCAGCTATTCCAATGGCCAGTTGACACCGCTGTACCAGGTGGTGCTAGCGGATTTTCCCAATTATTATGGTTTGAGCAAAATGGGCAAAAACCTGTATACGGAGTCACGGGATTCGGGCCAGCCCATGACCGGACCTCCCCAGACCGCCCGGCTGGGCAGTATCAGTCCCAACGCCATTGAGATGTCAAATGTCGATCTTGCCCAGGAATTTGTCAAGATGATTACCACCCAGCGCGCCTTTCAGGCCAACTCCCGGGTGATTACCGCCAGTGACGAAATTCTTGCCGAGCTGATCAATATTAAACGCTAATCCTAATCACAGCGGTGCTCTAGTGGTGGTTTTGGATATGCGGGTTTCACAAAGCCTCTTTCTGATACCTACCACCAGCGCCGGCTGTGTTACCAACCCAACTAAAGTGGGGTCAAGATGATTAAAGTAACACGACTCAATGATTCTGTGTTGATGGTCAATGTGGATCGTATTCAGTCGCTGCAGGCCATCCCCGAGACGGTCATTACATTTACCAATAACGATAAGATTATGGTCAAAGAACCGCTCGAGGAGGTGTCGCAGCGAATTGTCGAGTATCAGCGCATCATCAATGCCAATCCTGACAGTACCGTCTGTCAGCCTTAAGAACTGTCTTAAGTCGATTCGTCGTTGCGCGTCAATAACGATCAGTTTGGGGGTGAAATAGCGCCCCTACACCATATATTGTGATCCCCACATAACGAGATTTGTTGCTGGTTATCGTCAAACTGTTGACAAATATCAGTGAAAATTGACGTTCAAGCGGGATTCTATACGGGAATTTGATCAGTTTTGGCGCCCAGGAGGCCCCCCTTTAGCTTAACCCACCGGGCAGATCGCCTGAAATCGGCACTTTTTACAGTAAGTTTAGGTGATTACCTACTTTCCTTATCATTTCTGAATTTCAGCCTCGCAATTCCGACCAATGGCACAATACTTGCTAAAATCATTGAAAATAATAATGATTCCGAATTTTTCCGACCGCTTTGTTATCAGTTAGGCGGCTAATTTCAACCATTTAAATACAATTAAGGTCTTAAAATAGCGGAGGAGTTGACCCGTGGATATCACAACTCTTATCGGTATTGTTGTTGCGTTTGGTTTGGTCATCATTTCGATCTTGATGGGGGGTGATGGCACCTGGTTTGTGAATTACCCCTCAGTAATGATCGTTCTGGGCGGTACCATGGGGGCCACCCTGCTGGCATATCCCCTCTCAGAGGTCCTGGGGGTGATTAAAGTGGCTAAAAATGTGTTCTTGCACCGTTCACAGGTTGCCAGCAAATTTATCCCGTTAATGTCGGGTTTTGCCAAAAAAGCGCGCCAAGAAGGCATCCTGTCGTTTGAATCCCAACTCAAGGATATCAAGGACCCTTTTTTGGCCCGCGGCATCCAGATGGCGATTGACGGCATGGAGTCCTCGTCCATTGAGGAAGTGATGTCCATTGAGATTCAGTACCTGGAGGAGCGTCACCGATTGGGCTCTGAAATATTCACAACTATGGGAACCTTTGCGCCAGCTGTCGGGATGTTGGGTACCATTATCGGGTTGGTGCAAATGCTGATGCAGATGGAGGATCCCAGTCAGATCGGCGCACCCATGGCGGTGGCTTTGCTGACCACTTTTTACGGCACCATGCTGGCCAACTTACTGTTTTTGCCGGTATCCAACAAACTGAAAACGCGCAGCAAGCAAGAAGTTCTGGTCAAGCAGATGATTTTGGAAGGGGTTATTTCGATCCAGTCCGGTGACAACCATCGTGTGGTTGAGCAGAAATTAAAGGCCTTTATTGCACCCAAAGCGCGTATCAGCGCCAGTGCCGAACCGGCGAAAGCATAAAATATGAGCAAAAGGCATCGACATGATGCATCCAAAAAGGGTGATGGCGATTCAGGGCCAGGATGGGAAATCGTCTACTCCGGATTTATTCTCATTTTACTGTGCTTTTTTATCATGTTGTGCTCATTTTCCACCATGGAAGAGGCCAAGGTGATGCGATTTGTACGTTCCTTTAGCAATGCTGTCAGCTTTTTCCCCGGAGGGATCAAATTTGAATCCGGATCGGCCGCCGTGCCCCGATCAGCCGGTATGGTTGAAACCCGCTCGACTATGGCCAAGCTTCATGAACATCTTGAGAGGCTTTCGGATCGGTTTGACCTCAAAGATGAGCTCGAGGTGCTGTTTTCCAAAGAAGGCCTGGTGATGCGTCTGTCTGAACTTACCCTTTTTGAATCGGGCGTGGCGACCATTTCACCGCAGGCATTGCCGTTGCTTGAAAAAATCGGGGCGATTATTGCCCAAACCCAATATTTAATCCGCATTGAGGGACATACCGACAATGTGCCCATCCACACGTTTTTGTTCCCGTCCAACTGGGAATTGTCCACCGGCCGGGCGGTGAATGTATTACGGTATTTTATTGAACATCACCAAATCGATGCGCAGCGTCTGTCAGCTGAAGGGTTTGGCGAGTTTCAGCCCCTGGTGGCCAACGACACTGCTGAAAACCGCACTAAAAATCGCCGGGTTGAAGTGATCTTCATTAGACCGCAGATTCAGAATTCAGCGGACGAGGAGCGCTCATGAGAAGACGGCCAAAAAATTCCGGAGAACAAAGCGGTAACAGTGCCGGCTGGCTGACCACTTTCAATGATTTGGTGACGCTGCTGATGGTTTTTTTTGTGTTGCTGTTCACCATGAGCAGCGTTGATGCCAGAAAAATGCAGGATTTTCAGTTTGCGCTGCAAAGCGGGCTGGGCCTGCTCGAAGAAGGCCAAAAAGTCGGTATCAGTGTCCGAGCGGCTCAGCCGGTTGAGGATATGTCCCACATTCTCACCCAGCCCGAGGGCGTCAAGACTGACAAAGACAAAAAGCGTCTAACCGGGCTGTTGAACGATGCGCTGGTTAAATCTTTGCAAGCCGATTTTGGCATTCAAATCACCCCGATACACCAGGGGATTCGGCTTTCTTTTGAAGACCAGATTCTATTTGATTTTGGTAAAGCAGACATCAACCGACAGGGCAATGGGCTGTTAAATCAAGTCGCCAAGGTTATTCATCTCGGTTCTGATGCGGTTCGGGTGGAAGGGCATACTGACAACATCCCCATCCAGACGCCGCGTTATCCTTCAAACTGGGAACTGTCGGTGGCCCGTGCGGTGAATGTGGTCAAGTATTTTATTGAGAACGGCAACATCGATCCCCGTCGGCTTTCAGCGGTCGGATATGGCGAATCCAGGCCGCTGGTCGACAATGATACGCCCGCCAACCGATTGAAAAACAGACGGGTGGAAATTTTATTATTAACGGAGGGTAAACAGGAAAATGTCAAATAAACTAATGTTTATCGTTATCGCTGCCATGCTGGTCATCACCATTGGTCTGGCCGCCGGATTTTTTATGATGTGGAATAAGCTTTCTGAGATCAATACGGCGGGAAACGGAGAAGCCAACACTGAAGCTGAACAGAGCCAAACAGCCCAACTGGGGCCGCTTTTTTCGCTAGACACGTTTATTGTCAATCTGGCTGACGAAGAGCGCAACCGGTATTTAAGAATCACCATGGATCTCGAGTTGGCGGCGCCAACCGATACCGATAAGCTCAACGAAAGATTGCCTCAGATTCGAGACCGCATCTTGATGATTCTGCCCACCAAGCGATTTGAAGACATCGCCAGTGTGGAAGGCAAGGTCGCGTTGCGCGATGAGATTATCGGTAAACTCAACAGCCTGTTCCCGGCAGAGGTGGTCAGCGATATCTTTTTTACTGAATTTGTTGTGCAATAAAGCGTCGTAATATGTCTAATCAAATACTGACACAAGATGAAATTGATGCGCTGCTTTCCGCCATGGATAGAGGGGATGTTGATGTTGAGCAGGGTCCGTCAAAAGAGGTCGAGGCCGCTCCGTATAACTTAACATCCCACGATGTTATCTTACGTGATCAATTTTCAGCCTTGGAAGAAGTGTATGATAAGTTCCTGCGCACCGTGCAAAACACGTTGCTGTCTGCGATGCAAAGAACGATCACCATCGATTTTGTCTCGACTGAAATGGTTAAATATCAGGAGTTTATTAGCGCCTTTTCAAGCCCGACGAGTTTCAATATGTTTAGCATGAAACCGCTGATCGGCAAGGCCCTGCTGTGCATCGAGTCTAATCTTGTCTTTTCCCTGATCGACTGCATGTTCGGCGGCGATGGTAAGCCATCTACCCAAATACGTGATTTTACCCAGATCGAACAGCGCATGATTAAAAAGTTTGCCCTCGATCTTTTGGTGCGCTTTGAGCAATCTTGGTCGGCCATTTATCCCGTCCAGATCGACCTGAAAAAAATTGAAACCAAGCCTGAATTTGTGCAGCTGGTTCCGCCCAACGATGTGATGCTGATCATCGTTTTTGCCCTCAAAGGGCAGGAGTTTTCCGGTAACTTTCATCTGGCGCTTCCTTACCTGATGCTGGAACCGATTAAAGAAAAACTGTCGCCCAAATATCTGCGCGACCAAGACCTCAAAAATACCTGGAGTCCCCAGCTCAAAAATTTGCTCAAAGATACTTTTGTGACCATTATCGCTGAGTTGGGTCGAACCCAGCAGACCGTGCGCGAACTGATTAACCTGCAAGTGGAAGATGTGATTAGTCTCAAAGCCGGACCGGAAGACTTGATTTCCATCAGCGTTGATCAGGTTCCCAAATATCTCGGCTACCCGGGTATTATCAAGGGCAACCGCGCTGTGGAAATTGCAAAATTGATAAATTCAAATGGAGGCAAAAGATAGCGATGCCTGAGACAGACACAAAGCAAGATAAACATAAGGCGCCATCGGAGGCCAATCCGGCAGCCGCTGACAAAGCGGATGATCAACCGAAACCGGCGACCGCTAAAAATGAGAAAGCCACCGGTGCCAAACACAACGCCTTAACGGGCGATATGGATTTTTTGTTGGATATTCCGCTGGAAATTTCAGTCGAGCTCGGTCGAACCAAAATGTTAATCAATGAACTGCTGCATCTGGGCCAGGGATCGGTCATCGAGTTATCCAAATTGGCCGGAGAAACCCTGGAGATTTTTGCCAACCAAAAACTCGTCGCGCGGGGAGAGGTGGTCGTGGTGAATGAGAAATATGGCATCCGTTTGAGTGAAATTATCAGTCCCAGCGAACGAATTAAGGGGTTAAAATGAATGCGACACCCGACATGTTGACAACGACCTTAAAAATGATATCTGCGTTGGCATTGGTACTGGCGGGTCTGGGCGTCTTTTTTTATATCAGCAAACGCGTCATGCGCAAAGACACCCTTGGTTCTGGCGGCAAAATGATCCGCATATTGGCCAGCCAGTATATTGGTTTGAAGAAAAATATTTCTCTGGTGGAAGTCCCGGGGGCCATACTGGTGGTGGGAATCGCCGGCGATACCATTCGTCTGCTGACGAAAATAAAAGACCCCGTGATTTTGGACCAAATTCATGAACCGGGAAACGATCGGATTGCCCCTACGTTTTCAGAGCACCTTAATAAATTAACCCGCCGGTTTGCGGCGTCAAAAAACGACCAATAATGACCAAAGAAAATGCTTTAAATGGCCCCATCGGGGCTGGTTGTCGTGTCGCTGCCCGCAAACAAAACGGCTGCGATAAGGGCAGTCTGCGATATGGCCTTCAGCGATTGCTGTTGGTTGCGGCGGTGATCGTCGTCGCCATAGGCGCGATTTTTGGCACGGCATACGACAGTGCCGCGGCCGAGCCAGTTCAAACCCCGGCCTTCATTTCTATCGATATGGATGAAAGCCGGGAGCCGGGGAAAATGGCAGTGGTGTTACAGATTTTTCTGTTAATGACCATCCTGTCACTGGCGCCGGCCATTTTAATCATGCTGACCTCATTTACGCGCTGTGTGATTGTGCTGTCACTGTTACGCCGTGCTCTGGGAACCATGCAAATGCCGCCCAATCAGGTCATTGTGGGTTTGGCGCTGTTTTTAACGTTTTTTATCATGACGCCGGTTTGGCAACAGGTCAATCAAAATGCGCTGCAACCGTATCTGGATGAAAAAATTGATCAGCAGCAGGCCCTGCAAAATGCGGCTGCACCGGTGCGTAAATTTATGTTCAAGCAGACACGGAAAAAGGATCTGGCCTTGTTTGTCGAAATCGCAAAAGTGCAGCGTCCCAAGGATGTAGACGATATTCCGACGTCGGTGCTGATTCCCTCTTTTATCATCAGCGAAGTCAAAACCGCTTTTCAGATCGGGTTGTTGCTGTATGTACCCTTTTTAATCATTGACATGGTGGTGGCCAGTGTTTTGCTGTCGATGGGGATGATGATGCTGCCCCCGATTATGATTTCATTGCCGTTCAAGTTGATGCTGTTTGTATTGGCAGATGGTTGGAATCTGCTGATTGGATCATTGGTCAGGAGCTTTGTGATATGACACCTGAATTCTTAACCGGCTTTTTTTTTGAGGCCATTAAAACCGCTATTTTGCTGGCCGCGCCAATGCTGCTGGCCGGTTTGCTGGTGGGACTGATGGTCAGCATATTTCAGTCTGCAACCTCCATAAACGAGATGACGCTGACCTTTATTCCCAAGATGCTGGCGGTGGCAAGTGCGCTATTGTTTTTTCTACCCTGGATGATGCAAACCATGCTGGCGTTCACAACCAATTTGTTCAGTAACATTGCTACTTACATTCGTTGATGCCGGCTAACTAAACATTGTCAGAAGGTGATGTTCATAGATGATATCGTTCTCGATTCCGATAGATGAATTGCAGATTTTTTTTCTGATCTTTTTGCGAATCGGCGCCATTTTGATGAGCATACCCATATTTAAGAGCAAAAGCATACCGGTCTTATTTAAAATCGGTTTGGCGCTGGCGGCCAGTTTTGCCTTATATCCGCTCTTGGACCGCACGGCATTCGCCGTACCGGGGAATCTAGGCAATTTTGCTCTGGGCGCTGTCGGTGAAATTTTCCTGGGCATCAGCATCGGTATGGCCGTGAATTTGATTTTTGTGGGCCTGCAGATGGCTGGACAGATATCCGGTTACCAGATGGGCCTGGCGCTGGCGCGCGTTATGGATCCGTCTGCCGGTCAGCAGGTGCCGCTGCTGTCACAATTTTATCAGCTGTTTGCCTTTTTAATGTTTCTGATCCTCAATGCCCATCATTGGTTTTTAAAGGCCCTGGCAGAAAGCT
>JASJAN010000045.1 GCA_030066985.1 Desulfobacterales bacterium | reverse complement strand
AACCGATTCGAAATGCTCGAATACTATCGTGTATGCTCCACTTTCGAATCGTTTTTCGCCTTGCCCTTGGACGTAATCTACTATTTTTGAAATAGGTTCTTACAGGTTATTTAAATAAAAAGCATAGAAACTGAGCCGGTCATATCGTTTTGTTTCCTGCACAACGGGATAACAGGCTAACCCACCATAGGCGGACAAGCGGGTAACCGGTACGACCGATTTAACGAGGAGGAAAAAATGAGTGATGATATCAAAGTTGACAAAGTGTTTGATTTAAAGGGGCTCCCCTGTCCCATGCCTGTGGTTAAGATCAGCAAGGGCATCAAAGAGGTTGAGGTGGGTCAGGTGATTGAAGCCCACTCGACGGATCCGGGATCGCTGACCGACATACCCGCCTGGGCCCGAACCAGCGGCAATGAAGTTTTGAAAACCGAACAGGATGATGATGTGATAAAGTTTTTCATCAAGCGCAACGCCTAAATCGATCCTCGGCTGCTGCATCTTCTTGCGCTGTCGCTGTTGAAGGTGATTGGCGCACCTTTTACGGGGGGCATGTTGGAAACGTTGTATTACATCATACTGGTGCCGATGGTCTACCTGGCCTTTGCCATTTTTTTTATTGGCACAGCGGTCCGTTTGATCAAAATCTGGCGTGCGCCCAAACATCCGGCCCCACTTCAGATTTATCCTGAAAAAAAACCCGGGTGGCTGTGGGCCCTGCATGACACCTTGTTATTCCCCACCGTCCGCAAGCACAAACCCATATTGTGGCTTTTTCTGATGGCATTTCATATCTGCATCCTACTGCTCATTATCGGGCATCTGGAGCTATTCGGCGACATTCAAATACTGCAGCTGATTCCCCATGAGATTTTTCTGGGCCAGGGGTTTGTGGGCCTGGTCGCTTCCATCGCATTGCTGTATTTTTTATTTCGCCGATTTATCTCACCGGTGAGGGAGCTGTCGGTTCCCGAAGATTATTACCTGCTAATTTTGCTTTTTCTGGTGGTGTTGTTCGGCAGCCAGATGGACTGGGCCCGTCGATGGTATTTTTACGAAACGGTGACCGTTGAGCAGTATCGGGAATATCTTGGTAGTCTTTTGACATTTGACCCTTATCTGCCGTCCGAGCTGACGGAATCGGGTCATTCGTTCATGCTGGTGCTGCATATCTTTTTTGCCAATGTGTTTCTGATATTTTTTCCGTTCAGCCAGAGCATGCATTCGTTTATGTCGTTGGCTGTAAATAAGCTCAAGATAGGTAAGTAGTTCGTTTCGGGTATCAGCATAAAGAAGTTTTCAGGTTTCGGGTGTCAGGTGTCAGGGCATTGCGTGTCACATCACCACCTGAAATCACTTCAGAAACAATATAAAACCATAGGATTCAGGGGCAATTCTGAAATTCAGAATTTGACACCTGACACCTGAACACTGACACCTTAAGTTTGGATTATATGAATCTCCAGAAAAACACTTTTCCAAAGACGCCAAAACGACACCTGTTGAGGGCGAGATGATGGATGAAAAAACCAGAGATGATTTGCTTAAGTTGTTTGAAAGCAAATTAAACCAGGCCATGCGGCTTTATCTGGAAACCTGCACGCGCTGTGGTGTGTGCACCGAGGCCTGTCATGTGCACGCCTCAATGGGGCAGGTGAAATACATTGCCGCCTATCGGGCCGAAATTATCCGCCGCCTGTACAAAAAATATTTCAAAAGTCGCGGCAACTTTTGGCCGTCGGTCGGTGAGGCCAAAACGCTCAGTGAAATGGCCCTTGATGACTTATACGAAGCCGCCTATTCATGCACCGGTTGCCGTCGGTGCATGGTGTACTGCCCCTTTGGTATCGATACCCAGATGTTGATGTCGATTGCCAAACTCTTGCTGGTGGGGGCTGAAATGGAACCCGAAATCCTAACGCTGCTGGCCGATACCTCGATTGAAAAAGGCAAGTCCATTGATCTGCTCAAAGAGGGCTTTATGGCGGGCATCAAAAGGCTTGAAGCAGATGTGGTCTCAAAATGGCAAGTCGAAGCCGGTGAAACCGCTATTCCGGTGGATGTCACCGGCGCTGATTTGTTGTATGTTGCCCTGGCCGGGGCGCATTCGATTATTCCAGCGGCCGCCATTTTTAATGCCGCTAAAGAAAACTGGACGCTGAGTTTTTTCGAAGCGGTTAATTTCGGCGCTTTTGTTGGCGATCCCACCAAGACCCAATTGATACTGAATCGGATTATCAATGAAGCCAAACGCCTCAAAGTCAAAGAGGTCTGTATCTGTGAATGCGGCACGGCCTATCGGGTGATGAAACAACTGGCCGGCGAGCAGCCGTTTAAGGTCAGCTCGGTTACTGAAGTACATGCTCGCTATATTCGACAAGGCCGCATCCGGCTGGACAAAACCATCGTGGATGGCGCGGTTGCCTATCATGATCCCTGCCAGATTGCGCGCAACGCCGGCGTTATCGATGAACCGCGCTATATTTTGCAGCATCTGACCGATGACTACCGGGAGCTAAGTGATGATCCGCGCTACAACTGGTGTTGTGGCGGTGGCGGCGGACTGGTTGCCATGGGAGAAGATACCCTTGATTTTCGGATGAAATCCGCCCGGGTTAAAGTCGACCAGGTCAATTCCAGTGGCGCCAAAATTTTAGCCACTGCCTGTGAAAATTGTCACGCCCAGCTGGATAGTTTAAACGCCCACTACCAGATGGGGGTCGAGGTCCGGTTTTTAAGCTCGATGGTTGCAGACGCCCTGGTTCAATAGCCGGCGAGCAGCACAGCACCAAACAAAAACGGCCTGTCGGTCTTTATTCAAAAGACAGACAGGCCGCTTTTTTAGTTTCCTTCCTTCTTTCCGTATCTTCAAACCGATCTTAAAGATGCTTCTAATTTATGGTTGAGCCCGTTACCCCTTGTCCGCCTTTGGGAGACTCGCCCGTTTGCCGGTTAGGAATATTAAATTAGATATTTTTTTAACGGGCACAATCCCGTTTCACGAGGACCTTCGGCCGGCTCAACCGGCAACCGGCAAACCGATTGATATAAAGAAGGTTACTTGCAGTGTCCATTCTGCGTCGCCCACTGCAATCCGTCACAATCGCCCAGGTTGCAGGCGCGCTTGAAATCACTGCAGGATTCGGGGATTTTTTGCATCTGGAACTTGGCCAGACCCCGGTTTAGATGCGCCTTGGCGTATTTGGGATTGAGCATAATACTCTCCGAAAATTGGGCCTCGGCCTGCTGGTATTGCTCCATAGCATAATAGGCATTGCCGCGATTGTTATAGGCCTCGGTATATTTCGGATTGATCTGAATGGCCTGGTTGAAGTCAACAATGGCCTGTTGGTGCTGCTTTAGGTTGTAAAGCGCCAAACCCCGGTTGTTATATGCTTCGGCAACCTTGGGATTGGCAGCAATGGCCTTGTCCCAGTATTGCTTGGCCCTGTTCGGGTCGCTGTATTGCCCGTTTTGCCACAGTGCCATGGCCTCAGCGCTCCAGTCCTTTTGGGCTCTGTTGACGTTGCGTTTTGGGGGCCTTTTCCGTGATTTATTGCGTTTGATCCCCGGCACGGCCATCTTGTCCCTGTCCTGCTTCACCACCAGGTTCGGGTCGTTTTTAATTTCATTCATTATTTTGTAAACTTCGCCAAACATCGCTGCGCCAAACACCGGAATCATTAATAGGGGTACCACCGTAACAACGGTCCAGGTAATCATCAGCTTCGTCAACGCCAGGTTTTTGTGTTTGATCCAACCCCAGATAAAGGTCCACAACGAGCAGGTGATAATGCCGAGGATACCATGTAACACTCCGGCATGCTTGAATTGTTTGATCAAAACAACGATGCAGACAATAAAGCCGATAAAATTCAACACTGGAAATACAAAACTGAGAATTATATCTGTCATGGTTTACCTCTCCTGTTTATTTTCGCTCCTGAGCGGAGTGCCCCCCATATTTTAAAATTTTACCGCGACGGTCTTAATGTATTGAATTGAAAATCATCAAGCGGCATACCCAGTAGATCAGCACACTTAACACCAGCCAGACGACAATCCCACTGCGGCTTTCAAAAGCTGCCAGCGTTTCTGCTGCCCTGTGGCGCAATGCATTCGGCAACAGCATGCCCGTTATCAGCAGCGCAGCGATGCCCACTGCGATCGGGGCAAATGCGTGTAAATGAACGGCATCCAGCCATTTTCCCTGTACCAGCAAAACCATTGCCCGAGTCAGACCACAGCCGGGACAGGCGATGCCCAGCGTTGATTTTAGCGGACATTGCCAGGCTGTGGACGCCATGGCGGCGACTGCTACCTGAAACACGATTGCGGCGCCCAGCAGGAGCAACACCCAGCGGTTTTGCATCGCAGGCGCCAGCACAGGTGTAAACAATTGTTGTCTGACAGCGGTCAAGCGGATCCGATTGGGTTTCATTGAAGTTCCTGCAATCGACGAACTTGGCATTGAACAGCAGCAGTCTGCCATCTGCCCAATGAATGTCTTACCGGCATTATCTAATTATCGGCAATTTGTTGAAAATCTTTATGCTTATCCGATGCAAGCGGTGAGACAGATGGATTGATATCGTGCTGTCTGATTATGCTTCCAAAAACGAACCTGCGGTGTCCTAAGTGGTTGCTATCTTATAATTTTAACAGATAAATCCGGTATTTTGCAAATTTTTGATGAAATGCGGCCGGTCAAATCGCTATCAATGACCGGCCCTGTAGTGATGCGGTGAATTGGGCTTAATAAAACAGGGTACGGGTGCGATGGCGTGGGATGGCTTTATAGGTCGGGAGCTGACCGCGATTCCACAGCAAAAAATCCAGTGTCATGGCGTTGATCGTTTGCCCGGATGCCAGAAGCGCCGCTTTGATCAGCTCAACCGCATGCAGGGCGCAGGCCCGGATTTCGATTTCCTCCTTCGAGCCGGCCGCAATCCGCAGGCCAGCTTCGATCCGAGCCCTTAACAAGCCTGAATAATTGAGAATCTTGTCCACCCGCAATACATGCGGCACCAGATTGTCAGCGAAAATGGTTAAGTCATCCAGATCTTCAAATCGGCCCAGCCCTTTGCCTTTAAAGGCCAGCGACAGATCTGCTGCCGCCAGTTGGGCACGTTTAAAAAAGGGCACTTCAATCCCGTCCCATAGCGCAACATCCTTAAAACAGGGCATTTGAGCGAGTAGCTCCGCCAGGCGTTGGGCGGATGCGTCTGCGGCTGTGACCAATTGACTGAAGCTGCCGTTGAATTGGGCCTGTAGATGGGCACCCAACTCATTTAACGCACTGGCAAAAAGCTGCATGAGGGCTGCAATCGGCTGATTGTTGGGATCTTGTGCGAATATGCGGGTGCAGTCCGCGGCGGTCAGGCGGGTCAACGCCCTGGCCGAAAAAGGTCCCTCTTTTATAAAATGCGCATTCAAGCAGCCGGCCACCGTAAAATATCCTGATTTGCCGGTGTGTTTGCGCAGATGCGGGAAATAACCCGAGCCAAAATTGATGCTATCCAGGGTCAAAAAGAACGCTGCCGTATCATCGCCGTGGCCCAGATAATGGCAGTCAGGATCATGCGCGGGCCGGCCGATCTGATCCAGAGGCAAAGACGCGGCATAGGCCGCTATGCGGTCATATTCGATTTGGATGTGGGTCGCGTTCTCGGCCACGGTTTTGCAGGCCGCGCGGACCCGATCCAGCAATCTGACACCCATGAGGCACTCCTGTCTGCCGTTTTTATAAAAGGTTACATCATGGATGAATGGGCTTCGCAATCAAAAATCCATATGCCCTGTTTTAGCGGCAAACGGTAGGTCTATATCTGTTGACATTAGGAGGCGTGGTGTGGTTTCTGCAAATCCTGTGCGTCTACTTTCATGATCACCGGGGCGTCTGCCGGGCGCAGGTGGTTTTTGCTCCTGACGCGAATCATGCGGATTTGGCCCGTCTCATCGGCGCGATAGCTGGGCCCTGCGGTCAGGTAGTTATACGGAAATACAGGCAGGTATCGCTGCGGCAGGTTAAGGGATCCAACCGGTCTATTATGTTAGTCGATCAATTTGGTAAACATGACTTTATGATCACCGGGGCGGTTGTAATCGCGTTTAACCGGGATGCCATCGATCCGGTCATCACCGGATTCCACCCGAAACCCGATTTTCTGGTGAAAAGCGACCGAGCCTTTATTGACCGGTGAAGTGCACGCCCGGACGATTGTGCGATTTTGCCGGCGGCAGACCTCAAAAAAGCGTTCATAGATGGTTTGGCCCAGCCCCTGGTTGCGAAAATCCGGGTGGATCCCCATGAAATGAACGTAGGCCTCGTTTTCAAGGGCAGGGGACATAAAGCCGATTAAGAACCCAATCATGTGGCCTTTGTTCTCCATCACAAAGGAGGTGTCGTTAAAGTGGTTTAAAAACAGTTTGGGCAGCATGGCCGTCAGATCGCGCCCGCCCCACCAGTTCTGCAGGGCGGCGATCACTTCAACATGGTCGGTTGGTTTGGCTATGCGGATGGTGATGTCTTGCGCCATGATCGGCTCCCTGTCCTCGTTGCGATTTATCAGGCTAAATACTTTTCTGTACGTGCCATCGATTTGTCATGCAGGCGATACATCAGCGGCACAGCGACCATTGCCCCCACAAGGGCTAAAAACATATCCCACTGCGCATCCCAGATATCGCCCTGGGAACCCAAAAAGGCGGTGCCGACATCCGGGGCCGCCAGCAGCGCGATCCACCACTCGAGCAGCTCCCAGAAGGCTGCTATCGCCAGTATGATGCTAAAGACAATAAAATAAAACCAGCCCCCTTTTTGCAAGGGGGTGACGCGCAGCAAAACTTCGCGAACGATAAAAACCGGAAAAACACCCAGGGCGATATGGCCCACGCGATCATAATGATTGCGGCTGAAGCCGAAGGCGTCCATGGCCCAGTTGCCCAGGGGCGTTTTGGCGTAGGTGTAAAAACCGCCGTAGATTAAAATAAACATATGCAAAAAAACGCACCAGTAGACCATCTGCGACATGGGAAAGCGGCGGTAAAGGCAGATGAGCACCGCAATACCAGCCAGCCCGGGACCCACCTCCAGCAGCCAGCTGATTCTGCCGGCCGGCGGCGCCCATACGGTGGCAACACAGACAGCGATGACAATGCCCAGCAGGACTAACGGCGTGCGGTAATAGGAAAACGGTAAGGACTTCATGGGTCCTCCTGCGCTGCGTTCGGATTGGATTCATAGTTTAACCAGTGCGCGGCATCAGAATGGGCCAGTGCCTTGCCGGTTTTTAAATAATGATTCATGGTAGCTTCCCAGAATTGCATGTCCTTGACAAAATTTTCTTCGCTAAAACTGTCGATAAACGCATTTCCGGCTGCAGTTAGCGCAGTGATGGTATAGCTGATGTGAACCCGCGAGGTCTGTTGTCCGCCATCTTCGATCCGCACCGTCACGACTGCCACTCTGGAGCCCGGGGTGAGCCGCACAAACTCGGTCTCGCAACGGGCATCATCTCTTTTGGTGATCAGCCAGATGGTTTCTTCCCCTGCACTTTGGGAGGTAAAAACGCAGCCGAGTTCGGCAACCCCGGAATGCGAAAAGATCAGTTTATAATTCCAGCTTTCGAGCCACTCGGCCTCTTTGACCGGGCAGATCAACGCATGAACCACAGACGGTGTGGCCTGAATGGTTTGAACATACTGGCGGGTGACTCTTTGGGCGTTAAATTTCGAATGCTGATCTGACGTCATGGGCATCTCCTGTTAGCATGGGTTGGTGCAAGTTGATGGATTTTCCTTTCTAGGTTGCCAGGGTTAAAATTTCCTCTAAATCGTAAATGGTCATCAGCGCGCTGTTCGAGCTACTGTTTTCTGCAACCGGTGGCTGACCTACGGCCATCTGAAAATCCAGAGCACTGCTGTCTGTGGGGTTGTCCGTACGGGTAATAAAAACCGGCTGGATCCCGGCAGCAATGGCACCGGTCACATCATCCTGCGTATCGCCGACATAAACAGCTTGTGCCGGCGCAATCCCGGCGTGCTGCAGCGCCAGTTCAAAAATGGCCGGATCCGGTTTTTTGACCCCAACCTCACTGGATATGATAATGGTATCAAAGATATTGGCCCAGCCATTTTCTGCCAATAGACGCCGTACATGCGGCGGGTGATCAAAATTGCTCACCAGACCGACGGTTTTTTGCAGCTGCTTTAACTGCTTTAAAACCGGCATGGCTTGAGGATCGGTAGCAATATGGGTTTGCCATGCGGCGGCGATCCGATCGGCAATTTCCCGCAATTCGGTCTTACCCGGTTGATGGTTGTATGCTGCGCACAAACGCAGGATTCGGCGTTCGAGAACCGTTAACTGATCTCCCCGGGCCACTACCGGCGGAGCGGCGCTGAAAAAGCCGTCGCAGGCCTCTGAAAAATCGGCTCTGGTGCACTGCATTCCCTGTGCGTTTAACAGATCATAAAAGGTGGAAAGCCAGTCCGACCAGGCACGATTCATATCCCCGTAAACCAGCAGGGTGCCGTATAGATCAAAAAAATATCCCTGTATCGTCATTTCTCATCCAGCCATTGATACATGACAAAGGCATCAATAAACCCTTTTTCATGGTGATGAAAGGCTTTGGGCAGGGTGCCGACAATATCAAAGCCCAAATCCTGCCACAGCTTAACCGCCCCGGTGTTGGTGCTGACCACCAGATTATATTGCATGGCCTTGAATCCAAGCTTGCAGGCTTTAACCAGCGAATGCTGGCACATGGCCCGGCCGATCCCTTTGCCGCGAGCGGCGGCACCCACCATGTAGCCGCAGTTGCACACGTGCGACCCCAGCCCCGGCTGATTGGCTTTGATGTAATAAGTGCCCACAAGTTGATCATCCAGAAGGGCAGCATAGGTGGCTTTTGGTTTTTTCATCCAGATCTGAAAAGCTTCGTCCCGGGTGGTTTCCGGCGCAAACGGATACGTGTCACCTGTGCGCAATATTTCATGAATAATGGGCCAGATCTGGACAAAATCTTCATCGGTTGCCAATTTGATTTCAAGCATCGTTTATCCTTGTTTATACTTATTGCTTAATGCAAATTCAGACAGAAAGCGCTTGCGCTATTAGTCGCAGCCCGGTGGCCTATCCCAATGACCACCAACGCCGGCTTCCATCGTCGGCGGCTGACAGGACCGCCAGGGTTGCTTGGTTAAATTTTGTGCGCGCATATGGATGGCACATTCATCTTCGATCACCTGCAGTGATAATTGCCCGCCTTCAAAAGTCCACCAATAAGATCCCGTCGCCTCCATGCAGGTGGGGTCATTAAACAACCACACCTTGTTTTCCTCGACAACAAAAGAACCGATACTGCGCCAGCCGCTAAATTCGTGAAAGATTCGAAAAACACCCTTGCTTAAATGCAGTTTCCATATGCCCCCATCAGGGACATAATCCGGGCACCGCCGGCAGGGCATCGGTGGTGTTTTTTTGGGGTCGAACTTGGTATAGGTGCCATCTACGACACTGGACGCCTGCGGCGGCAGCGGGGCGGTATGCGGAAACGGTGATTTTCTAAGCAGCTCGCTCCAAATCTTAGAAGCCGCAGGATTGGCCGTACCGCCTGCTGCTGGTTTCAGGGCTTGTTCATTGCTCTGAGAGTAAGATGAACAGGATAAGATCAACAGCACCAGACACTGTATGACAAGCGTATAACCGACTGTTGATGAGCGATGTGATTTGTCATTCATTTTTGCGAACCAGGTGAACATCTTCCAGATTGACTAAAAATGTCAACCCATCGGTTTTTAGCTCCGATTCCTTAAATGGTATGCGTTTGTCCACATAGGCCTCACGGGTTAAAAGTATGTCAAATGTTGCTCCGGGCTGATCGTCAAATACCGATGTTTTTCTGCCCCACCAGTAGTTAACTCGCGCCGTAATTTTACCTCTTGCATCGCTCTGGCCGACTTTGATCGGCTCTTGCCGTTGTGAAAGAACATCATCATATCCGGTGTCGATAAAGTACACATCGACCGCTTCAAGCGGAAAGTTGGACGCCTGATCCAGCACGCGGCCTTCGATGTGTAGAATCGTAATTGAATCTTTATATTCTTTGGCACACGTGACAACGCACAGGCTGACCAGCAGCGCTATGATCAAATGTCGTCTCATAATTGGATAATGACATAAAAACATTCAGATCGGCGGCACTGCGTCATAAGGTGATCCTTTCATGCTGAATATATCAGGGCTGCTTTTTTAAAACCTTAAGACCATAGGGGCAAACCGCTGAACAAATGCCGCAGTTGTGCCCCTGGTGGTATTGTAAGTAATTTTCCTTTTTCCAGCGATCGCAGGCGCGCACATCTAAAATTTTATGTCTTTCAATTCCCGGGTACCAGGCGCTGCCCTGCAATGCATCGGCCGGGCAGGCTTCAACACAACGCATGCAGCGGCCGCAAAAGCTGCGCGCCATTGGCTTGCCAAACGGGAGTATCATATCGGTGAAAACGGTGCCCAGCCGGACCCAGGAGCCGTAATTGCGCGTGATCAGTTGGCAGTGTCGACCGATCCAGCCCAATCCTGCCCGGGTGGCAGCGGTTTTCTGGGGAAAAACGCCTTTGATGTTGACCCTGTCGGTGCGTTCAGAGGCCGCCAGGGCAGCTGCTTGAAAGCCGTGGCTGATGATGGTGTCTGCCAGCAGTTGGGCCAATTCATTTAAACGATCATTGACCCGGGCATATTCATCGGCATAGGCTTGATTGGGGCCCTGTTGAATGGTGACCATTATGTGCGGGTTCATGGGAAGCGCCCATGAAAGCGCGGACGGCAGCCGCCCATTTTTAAACTGCGGCGTGGCAAAGTCCCGCAGATCCGCCGCTCCCCAGAGTTCAATGCCATGGGTGGCCATCCATTGGTCAAGCCAGTCAGGTGTGGTCGGGCCGGTATCGCTCAACAATCTTCTCCTTTATGTTCCTATCTACAGGCCGCATTTTATCTAAAAGAATGTTTGATTTCAACTTCGCTTTGTGGCGATGTCTTCTAGTAAGGATATATCGCCGTTGAGCAGTTCGGGACCATATTTTTTCAGTGTTTGAGACCAATATGCAACGGCGGTCAGGATCTCATTTTCCGTGGTGATATAGTTTGGAAATCGCGGTGCATCTTTTAATGCGCTGGAATCCCGATGCAGGGCAATCTCCGTTAACAAGAAAATTCTGGATTTATACGGTCGCAGGATGGCGGTTTCACCCGCATAGCCGACAATGACATCCATCTCTCCTTTATACCAGCTGATTTCAACGTAAAGTGGCAATTTTTCATAGCGTAAGGATTCCAGCGAGCTGTCGGATTCAGGCGGTGTGTAACTGAAGCCATACTCATCCGCTAAAAATGAAAAGTCCTTTTGGGCCGCGTTGATAAATTGTTGACGCAGATTCATTGGAAATTCCTCCCGGGAGGAGCTTCGCGGAATTATTTCGCACGCATCAGATGAATGCTCTGGCCATTGGCCTGATATACGGTCAATTCCTTTTTTGGGTAGCGCTGCTTTTTATCTTTGAATATTAGGTTACTGCAGAGGGCGTAATGACAGCCCGGGCTGTACTCGGTGGCGACCTTGAACCCGGCAGCGCCGGACGGATCGCTGACTGCGCGGGGCGTTTCCTCACCGGCACAGTAGATTTCGATATCGGTCAGAGGCTGATCGCTTTCGTTTAAAATTGTGGTGTTAAATTCAAGGATCACATCCTTCCAGCATCCGCAAAAAGACCGGCTGCAATCCGGCACTTCATCTGAATTGACCTCCGAGCAATTCACAGCGGCCAGAGCGGCAAAGAAAATAATCCATATGCAGAAACGCCTGTTTTCCATACAGCGGGCTTTTTTCGATGGCTTACTTTTTATTTTTGAGTAGCTTATCTAAGTCGGCAAAAGGTTTAAACGTGCCGGCCGGTTGCGGTTCATCGCCGGGCACCACATCACCGTAGCCTTCCGCGTCCAGGTGACGTGAGTGTTCGTTGTCGTGACAGTAAATACACAACAGTTCCCAGTTGCTTCCGTCAGGTGGATTGTTTTCATGGTTGTGGTCTTTGTGATGGACCGTCAGTTCGCGCAGTTTCTTGCCTTCAAATTCGCGCCCGCAACGGGCGCAGACCCGGGGAAGAATCTTGAGCGCTTGCTCCCGATATCCCTGCAATCGTTTCTGACGGCTGCTGCGGGCCTCGGCGACCACCCGATTCATTTCGTCACGATCCAATCGATTTTTCTTTGATGGCATAGTGTCACCTTCACCTTTAAGATGTCGTTTAAGCTGCGGTATTTAAAGGATGCCTGACAGCTGCAAAATGCCAAACAGCATGACCAGCGGCGCGATCCATTTGAGTATGGGGCCCCATTTGCGAAGCCAGGCATCGTTTTTGACCGGGTCTTTACTGGCGCGAACAACTCCGCGGGCCAGTAAAAAAGCATAGAGCCCGCCGAGCAGCGGTATCAAACCTTCCAGATTCAAAATTGTATCCTTTCATGCGCGATGTTTATATTGCTGCGGCAAATCGTTAACAAGTTCATCAGGGCCTTAAAGTCTTCATCCTAATTCTAATCATTTTCCAATAATATGCTTCTTAAATTGCTGATACAGGTATCGACAAGTCAAAAATGTAAATACCAGTGCGGTTGCTAATGAGATAATTGAAATCAGCCCGCTAAATCGTGATCCAAGGATCATTGACACTAATCCACCATATATTAAACCAAAGACCAGCCAGAAAAGGCGAAAGAAAACAAAGAAAATGAGTGGTATGATTACCCAGAACAGGATTTGTAGTGTTCGTTTTTCATTGCTGAATGGATTGAATTCAAACATATGACCCGAGTAATTGAAAATCATCATGAATTTAAATCAGATGACCACAGCCTCACAGATTTTTGCCCAGTTGATAGACCTTTTCAAGGTTGGATTGCCGGTAGGTATTGTCTTGGGGCATCATGCCGCCCAGAATTTCCATCCGGGCTTCCTTTACGCCGATGCCCAGCAGGCGATCATTGAGCATGATCTGCCGCATGCTTTCGGCAATGCCGGTCTTTTCAAGGTGCTCTACCGGGTGACCGGCCGAACAGATGACAAGGGCCTTGCGGATGTCAATCCGGGTGTAGCGTGCCTCGTTTTCATCATAAACATAAGCATACCCATAGGTCCACACCCGGTCAAACCAGCCCTTTAATTTGGCGGGGCAGTCGCTCCACCACACCGGGTAAATAAACGCCAGCGCATCGGCCCGATTGATTTTCACCTGCTCGGCCTTGATATCATCCGGGACCGGCACTGCCGGGTCGAGCCCGACCTCCCGCAGGTATTGCACCGGATCCATGTCAGTTTGAAAGTCCATGCGGTACAAATCACCGATGTCGTATGTGTGACCGGCATCTTTTAGCCCCTGCACAAAGGTGTTCAGAACCTCACGGTTGAAAGTATCCTGACCGGGGTGTGCAAATATGATGTAAACATGCATGTTCGGCCCCTATGATGGTTCAGTTAGATCCATATCCTTATTTCCTTGTTTATTTTTTCGCGTCATTAAATAAATGACAATCGGAATAAGCAAGGCAGCGGCTGACATTATGGCAAATAGCCAAACATCGATCCCGTATAGTTCAGCGGCGGATGGATCTTCTATTTTGTAATAGCGCCACAGGGTGTAAGCGCTATGTGACTTTAGCAGAAAATAAAAACTGAATCCAATACCGATGAACAAAGACAGGGATCTTAAAATCTCGGGTACCCTGCTAAAATTTCGCTGACGCATCAAACTTGCCGTTTCAGCGATAAAATATCCCAGGGCCATAATGAGAGCTGAATACACGGGCAAAAACAGATAAAGCATCCCCAGCTCGATATCGGCACCGCCTTTCCAGCCAGTTATCATATCGTATGTTAGAATAACGGTTACCGGAAGCACAGATATCAGTGCGCCGATTCCCGCACCGATAAGGCCCGCTGTATCCGGTTGGCCGACATATTGTCGGGATATCGGCAAAACGAACAGCAGGCAAAAAGGGAAGGCGGGTATGAGGACGATGAAATAGGGCGCAAAACCGACAATCGCAAAGTTGATCAGGACGATTAATATAGCAGCGCTGATAAAAAGATAACGGTATTTAATTGGATGGTTTTTAATTTCAGAAGGCTCCGGTGGTTTAAAGCTTAACGGACATCGCCTGTGCCGGTCGACGACCCCGTCATACGGCTGACCTTATTTGAGCGCCTCGGCAACCGCTTGGCGGGCATGAATCGCGGTGGTGTCAAAAAGGGGTACCCGGGTATGCTGTTGCTGGACGAGCATGACGATTTCGGTACAGCCTTCGATAACCCCCTGTGCGCCTTCGTCGTGCAGCTGATCGATAATCCGCAAGTATTCCTGGCGCGAGCTGTCGAGCACTTTGCCCAGACACAGTTCCTCATAGATTGTTCGATGGACGATGGCGCGGTCCTCATCCGGGGGGACCAGCACGTTGATGCCTTTTTGCTGCAAGCGGCCCTTGTAAAAGTCCTGCTCCATCGTAAATTTTGTGCCCAGCAATCCAACCGTGTCCATTTCGGCCTGCTGGATTTGACCGGCAGTGGCGTCGGCAATGTGCAGCAGGGGAATGCGGATAGCCGCCTCTATCCGGGCGGCCACGTTGTGCATGGTATTGGTGCAGATCAGCAAAAAATCCGCGCCGGCGGCTTCCACCTGACCTGCCGCGTGGGCCAGAATATCACCGGCTGCCGCCCAGTCGCCTTTGTGCTGCAGCGCCTCTATTTTCTGAAAATCCACGCTGACCATGGCGATCGGGGCCGAGTGCAGTCCACCCAGGATGCGTTTGGTCTCTTCGTTAATCCAGCGATAATAAAGCTCGGTGCTCTCCCAGCTCATGCCGCCCAGCAGGCCAATGGTCTTCATATTCGCTCTACCTTTAAAAATTTTATTTAATCACTATGGGCCGGCCCGATCAGCGCCCCATTAAGGTCGCTTTCCAGCGACTGAACATAATACTTGGCTATTTCTGCGGCCGGCACCCCGCCCGGCCCCCAGCCCATTTTTTCGGCGGTTTCCTTGGCCATGGGCGAACAGACCGCATTCAGTCTTTGATTTCTGGGCATATCAAGTGCGGCGGCTTCCACAAAAGCCTCCAGCGCGCGGTTGATCATCGTCAGCATTACGGTGGCTGCGTTGGGCATATGCGCCAGCATCCCGGTGGTCAGCGTAAAGACGCCGGCTTCATTTAGGTGCTCGCGGCCGAAACGAACCAGGTTGATTTGTCCCATCAGCTTATTGCCCAGACTCAAATCAAAATCGGCATCAGTCAGATCCGCCAGCGGCCCGAAACGTGCATCGCCAGCCGCACAGACCACCGCATCGATATCGGTTACCTGCGCATACATGGCTTTAATGGATGCGGGATCGCTCAGATCCACCTGGACCTCACTGTTTCTAGAGGCCTGAATGATGTCATGCTGCTGCTTTAGCGCATCTACCGCGGCTTTGCCCAGTGTGCCGCTGGCGCCTACGACGATGATTCTCATTTTGTGCACCTCCGGATTTGACTGCCGGCGCCGGACGATGTTCTTTCATCGTCGCTGCCGCGCAGGCTATTGTCTGTTGACACCTTTGATGTCATGGACCTCCAGCAGCGTCATCCCGGCCACCAGCGCCCGATGATCGACCGCAAGGGTGTGCTGCGGCTCAAAGCGCATGGTCAGCCCCCGCTGCGGAATAACCTTATCCATCAATTTACCGAGGACGTTTTTGGGTTTGATCCGTATGGCTTTGTGCAGGTCCTCTTTTTTGACAATGGCGATCATGTCCGCGTTAGACATCACCGCATAGCTGTCTGGCTGAGCGCTCATTAAATCGCGGAAAAATGCTTCTTTCCTGCTGGCCGGATCGATAATCCGTGCTATTTCCTGATCATTTTGACCTAAAATCTTCCAGCGAAAGCCGATGCCTTTGCGGGTGATGGTGGCAAACCGTGCACCGCCCGGGTCTTCAAGAAAATAGGTGGCATTCATCAATTTTCCTTTGGCCGCCATCGTAAAATTCATGCTTTCACGGTTCGCACTTGAATAAACTGTGGGTGCAGATATGCAGGCGCCATAAACATCGCACATCGTATAGAGTTGTCCGTGATCATCATAAAAGGCATAGGTTCTTTCGTATTTTTTTGCCTTGCCCTGGTGATCGTAGCGGGATTTGAGTTGAATGGCTTCCATATGTTTAATTCGATTATCGGCGTCAGCACCGCGCCGCCGAGCCCTTGAGGTTTAAGCTCATGATCAATTAAATGGGCTTGCCCAGAATGGCCTTATAAAACCAGACCTGGCCGATACAGAACAAATAGAAAATATTGATGCCTAGAAATACGAAATATATGCCTAACCGGCGGCCGGAATAATTATTGGCACCGATAAAAGCTGCAATTAAACTCAAAACAGATAAAGGTGTAATCACCAGCACGACGATGAGCGCATAAATGCCGGATGCCGGCGGATGCCCTTTGTTCATATAAGCGCCAACGTAAAACACAGCCGAAATCCCCGCTAGTACCAGAATGCCGCTTAGCAGGGTGTACCCGAATTTTAGTGCTTTAAAGTTCTTCATATCAAAGACCATCCATATTGTTAGGAATATTTTTTATTAATTGTATCATGGATTAGGTCTTTGTGCCGGGTTTTTGTGGCAAACAGCGCTAATATATCAGCGGGATAAGTTTTTTGGTTTTACTGGCGTATTCTCTGAATTCGTCTTTATACTTTGTTTCAAGATAGCGATCGAGCGCCGGGATGATATTGAAGATAAAATTTACCGTCATGAACAAGGGAATCAGCAGCATACCAAGGCGGGCTGTTAGCATGGCAAGCCCGGTAAAAAGGACAAGGTCGCCGAAATAATTGATATGCATCGACAGGCGGAATAATCCCTCCGTATACAGCTGCCCCTTGTTTTTCGTTTTTAATTTCCATATGTGCCGTGCGTACTCGGAATAGGTATTCAGATAAGAGCCTGCCAGGTACAGCAGGATGCCGATCACCTCGACAATACCCACCTGTTGCTTGTTGTTACCGCCAAACCAGGCGACAGCAAGCAAAACCAGTGAGATGAAAGTCGTAATGGTTATCGTTTCAGACCATGTCCAGCGGCGTTTCTGGAAAACCCAGACGGTGATCTGAAGTCGTACATAGTAGATGATCAAACCCACCGCCAGGAGTATTCGTCTGAGCGGATCGCCGGCCAATTGGTACTGTTTCAGCCACATGCTCGATGTCATATAATCGGCAAACAGCAGCCACAAACACACAAAAAGGGTCAACAATATCCAGCCGCTGAAGGCAAATTTTTCCCAAAAAGAGCTATCATATTGATCAACAAAGATCATTTAGGCCTTTCCGCAACTCATTCTGCACTTATTTTGCCCATCAGTTCTGCCAAAGATTTGATCGTCGTAATTCCGGTCGACTGCGCTTTGCCGTTTCGATTTAGCCAGACGGCATTCATCCCCGCCGCAAGACTGCCTTTAACATCGGCCTTCAAATCGTCTCCGATGTGCCAGCATTCAGATGGTTTTGACCCGGCTTTTTCACAGGCCAGGTGAAATATTTCTGAAGCCGGTTTTGTCATACCGATGTCACCGGAGATCACAACCGTTGCAAATCTATCGGAAATTCCCAATGCCTCCAGCTTTTGCCGCTGCTGAAAAGCGTCACCGTTGGAAATAATACCCAAATGAAAATCGCTCATATCATCGAGGCAGTCCTCAACATCGGCAAACAACTGCCAGCTGCTTTCATAAAAGCGAAGATAGACATCAAAGATGGTGTCGGCTTCAGCATCACTTATAGATCGTCTATTTGCAAAAACTTGCCTGAGGCGCTCGCGTCGTTGCCCCTGAAAGGAAAGCTCGCCGGATAGATAGCGCTGAAAATTGCACTCGGTTAATGATTGCCAGCGATCAATAAACGCATCCAGCGGTTCCTGCAGCACATCTTTATGGAGGTCATAAAATTTGTCGGCAGCCGCTCGCTCTGCCGCGCTGTTGTTCAACAGGGTTTCGTCAATATCAAAAAAAATCATTTGTTGCCTGCTCAAAGGATTAGAATTCGATGCAGCAAAAGCCCTTAAATGGAATCACTATGCAATTTTGTGGTATTCATCGGCACCCACCCGCTGGAACCATCTTTTTTTTCAACCCATCCCCAGCCATTGACCTCATCATGCAGCAGCAGTTCATCACCAGCACAGGTATCCAGTTCAACGGCCGTATAATTTTGTTTGGCAACTGCCTTTCGTTCATCTATGATTTGGAGGTACTGTACCGGTGCCCAGCCCTGATTACCATCCTTAGTCGTCACCCAAATCCAGCCCTTAAACTCAGTGTCTCTCTTTGCGATCATCAAACGATCCCCTTTTTGGAAATGAATGGGATCCGGATAGTTTGATTTGTGCGCTTCTACGACAATGAGTTTCATCATATTGTTGCTACGGGCACATACTGATAGTCAGGTCTTGTGCCATGCTTGCTAAAGCTTTCGAGTCGTCCACAATCAAAATTGTTATAAATGGATATTCAGATTGAGCTGTTGATCTTTCTGCAGCTGTTCTAATTTCTGCCGGAGTTGGGCCCAATAGGAATGGTCGTTTGAAAAGACCACTTCTTTAATTTTATCCTTCAAGTCAGGAACATGCTGTTGCAAGATGCTTTCAAGGTTTTGCCAGTTTCGATCCGAGCGTGCCTGCATGCTGAGTCCGTATATCCAGATGGTATCCGTGTGGGGCGCGAGCATATCAATCAGCGGTTTCACATCGGTAATATACGGGATCACCGGGCAGATGAGGGCATTGGTCTTGATGCCGGCTGCGCTTAATTTCCGCAACGCCTCAATTCTGTCCTCGGTATCGATGGTATGGGCTTCAAACTGTTGGCGGACACGGTTGTCGTTAAAGGCCACCGAGACGCTGACCGAGGCATCCTGCATTTCCTGCAACAGATCCATATCGCGAACGACCAGATCAGACTTGGTGAGTATACTTACCCAAAACCCCTTTTCCAAGAGCAGCGCCAGAACCCTGCGGGTCTGGCGCTGCTCGTCTTCACAGGGTTGGTACGGATCGGTGTAGTAACTCAGATAGATCTTCTGTGGAGATATATTTTCCAGTTCTTCAGCGAGTTGACCGGCTATGTCACTATGTATGTGAATTTCCTTTTCCCAGTCTGTCTCAGCCTGGTTAAGGGCATAGCAGTAGTAGCAGTAGTGCCCGCAACCAACGTACGGGTCAACCTGGTACGCAATGTTTTGCAGGTTGCAGGGTATTAGAATCGGGCGCTGGGTGCATGTCGAAATGCGCATCGGTTTACCTCTTTTCTTCCTAAAGGGAAACGAATCGGTTTTATTCGCCTTGCGGAACCAGTTTTATGGCCCCGCCGGGAATCAGCAGCGCATAGGGCCTTTGGGTTGCGGCAAATAATTGATTGGCAAATTGACCGGCCTGATCCTTAACATCTTCGCCCAGTTCTGCCGGGGTGGTGCTATTGCAGACCAATAGCTCACCGGCGGAATGGGTCTTATTGTATACCAGCATTCTTTGAAACGAGGTCAGAACCTGTTCGGCATTGTTTTCAAATGGATCCGCAGCAGTCACGATCAGTGCCTGGCGCTGACCTTCGACAAAAGACGTATGATTCGGTGCGCCGCATTCCCCCCTGTAAAGACAATAGCAGCGGTCAATCAGTGCCTTCATCTGGGCACTAAAGCCCCAGTAGTACAAGGGCGAGGCATAAATAACAATATCACTGGCCACCATCTGATCGATGATCATTGGGCCGTCATCCTTTTGAACACAGCCGGGTTCGTCTGGTTTATCCTTGCACTTGTAACAGCTGATACATCCATTGATCTTTTTGGAAGCTAAATTAATTCGTTTGACCTGGTGCCCCTGAGATTGTAATTCCGCTTCTACCCAACCCAGAACGGTTGCCGTGTTTCCTTTTCTTCTCGGACCACCGAAAATAGATATGACCTTCATAAGAATCTCCTCATTTTCAAGTCAATTAATTATCAGGCTCAGATGCATGCCCAGCATTTGCCGCTCGGGATACAGTAATTTTAAGGTTTTCATGATGCAAAAAAATATCCCCCGACATCAAACCTGAACAAGGCTGAAGCCTTCATCGATCCAGCCGGTAACACCGCCGATCATTTTTTTTACCGGCCGGCCCAGCCTGGCCAATCGAACCGCAGCCTTTTCAGTGGCATTGCAATGCGGGCCGGCGCAATAGACCACAAACAGCGTATCCGGCGGATAGGCATTGAGCGTGTCTTCGTTAATACGGGCATGCGGCAGGCTGACGGCGCCTTTGATATGCCCTTTTTTGTAAAGTTTTTCTCCCCGAACATCGAGCAGCACAAAGTCTTGACGATCGTTGGTCATGGCATGATGCACATCCCAGCAATCTGTTTCAAATTCAAGCAAACTTTCAAAATGCTTTAACGCCCGTTCGGAATCTGCGGCCGGAGGCCGACTGACCATTGAGCTCATCATGTCTCCTGTGCCTGGGTTGAGTTTTAGGTATATCTAAAAATTCCTAACGCTTGATATCCTATATCAAAACCAGGCGCAAGATTTTGCTCGATACGATGGTTGATAGCACCAGATGGCCGCAGATGGATTATGCGTTTTTGGATTCTTTGGCCTCGAGTCGCGCGGCTATCCCGCTTGCCATCATCTCACCAAACTCTTGATAGCTTTCCTCCGATGGGTGAAAGCCATCGGCCGAAAACATCTGCGGCTCCGGTTCAAAGTCCAGGGGGACGTGAATCGCATTTTGGTGCCGTGCGATTTCTTGCCGCAGGACCCTGTCAAAGGTTTCACCGCGGATGCCGAACAGGGCCCGCATGGGCTGGGGCAAAATCGGGAAGCCTCTGAGCGGCGGTATGCCGGCAACAGCAATGGTAGCGTCGGGGGCATAAGCGACCAGAGCGCCCAAAAGTTTTGAAAGGTTTTGGCGCCATTTGACCACACTGGACAGCGAGGTGGCATCATTGACACCCACAGACACGACCATGATATCCGGCCGCTTTTCGGGCAACTGGGGGACAAGCCGCTCGATCACCTGTTTTGACACTGCCCCGATGCGCCCGATCGTCTTCCAGCTGATGGCGCAATTGCACAATACGGCTAGCCGCTCTGCGGTTCGACCCACCAGCGCTTTCGCAAGAGTTGAGGCGCCGACCCCTGCGATAATGGAATCACCGATGGCAATCAGGTGATATTTTTTCCCGGAACCCGCAATACCTTCCCGGGACCCGCCTGCTGCCGAGAAGCGAGGTGCGGTTTTGCGGACATAAAGGGCCTGCGGCAGTATAAATGGCAGCAAGGCCCAGAATAGGATGCTTCGCATGACAAATCCCGCAAGGACTAAACAGCTTGCAGCAAATAAAATGAGTAGCCGTAACTGTCGCTGTATTTTTCGAAAAATTCGATTTCAGACTCGGTTTCGGAGATGACCCCCTGCATAACCGGGTCGGCTGCAGGCCGCAGCGCATCCATGCGGTCTTTCAGCGGTTCGTAGTAGTATGTCCACCAGGCCTGGGTGGGCAGGCGATGGACGCCCTGCACCTCAAATCCGCTGCGGCGTGCCAGTTTGGCGTTTTCGCTTTCACTGGCAATTTGCGGGTACGCCGCCTGCCAGAAGTCTAAGACCGGCTGCGGTATCTGATCGGTGAACCAGTTGATTTCCGAGATGACCGCCAGGCCGCCGGGGGCCAGCAGGGGGCGCCAGGTATTTAAAGCGCCCTCAAATGTCAGGTTATAGGCGGCGCCTTCCGACCACAACAGATCGACGCTGGCCAGCCGCCAGTCAAGGCTTCCCATATCGGCCTCAACGGTTTCGATCAGGTGATCCAGGCCCTGCGCTTTGGCAAAGTCTTTCAGGTCTTCCAGAAAAGGGCCTGAAAAATCGACCGCAATGATCTGGGTTTTAAACCATTTGGCCAGAATCAGGGCCCCGGCTCCGGCACCGCAGCCAAGATCGACAATGCGGGGTTTGGGCGGCAATTCCGGCAGCAGGGATAAGATGTGTTCTGAAAATGACGGATCACCCGGGCCCTGGCGCTCCAGACCGCGATGCAATTCGATCAAGGCTTTAATTTGCGCACTATGCTCTGCCATGTTTTCCTCTCTATCAGACCCTTTAGGCGGCTTCTACCCTTTGCTTAAAAAATTAAGTGATGGTTCTCAAAGAAGCGAAACGAGTCCCTTGAAACACCGTCAAGGTCAACCGCAAGGCGTTTAATCTGGTCCTTTTTTGTGCCGCTCCAAATTTGGATACAATCTACCTTATGCCCGGCAGATATGAGGTCAGAAACCACATCGTAAAATAGCTTTGTGGCCTCGATTTCATCCGCTTCTTCCGGAAACCATTCAACCGGTTCACCAAAACCAAGCTCAACCGACAGCAAATGGCGAAAGGTGCAGCTGCAGCCTGCTTTTGAGCCCACAAACCACCGGTCTTCATATTCCAGCAGATCCAATACGGCTGGATCGGTGTCGCTGAAGTTTTTTTCAAAGCGGATGAGCGCGCAGTTGTGCTGTGATAAATCCCCCTCAAAGTCAGTCGACAGGTAAACTAAGTAACACATTTCAGATTAAACCAAATACCTCGCTAATGATGCCTTCCGGATGCGCATCTTTTCTGTATACCATGGCTAATGTTGCCATAGGGATTAGCTAAATGCAAACAGGGCGGCCTGGATGATCGGTATTGAATAAACCGCCTGATCGATGCTTAAAACCAACCCATTGACCGGTTCAGATGCTGCAAAATGCGCTCTGGCGTGTTCTTCTGAACAGAAGAATACTGATTTCTGTCAGAAGTCAGGGATGATATTGGGGGCTGAAAACGAATCCCAATCCACCAGGGGGGAGATGATGTGAGGCGTGCAATTTCCCTGGTAGACCTCGTAGTTCATTTCGCTGTCCATCACGATTTGTATCGCTTGATCACTGTGCGCGCAGACCGTATCGATTGTTACGCTGATCGATTTTTTTCGCAGGTGCCCCTGCACGAAGGGCGTGGCAATGGCATCGACCGCTCAGGCGGCATTAATTTTTTCGCCGCTGCTGAACGTCAGTTGATGCGGTGTTTTGTCAGCGCTAACCGGATAGGCCCAGAGGACCTCACCTTTGTCATTTCGTACCAGAAAAAAAAGATTCTTCTCCAGATCATCGAGAATCGCGGTCGTTTTTGATAATGGCAGGTCACATTTTTCAGCGATGTGCTCCGGCGGGATGGGTTTTGCGAGGCGGGGCAGCTCCCTGACCACAAAATAACGGATCAGATGATGATCTTCGGTCATAAAGTCGAGCAGTTTTGGTAATTCCGATGCTCTTTGCTGAACATGCTGTGCCCAGGATTCCCTGGGGATTTCCGAAAACTGGTTTTCCGTAACGGATAACACTTGCTCTTTCATTTTTTACCCTCCGAGACTGCAAACCTAATCCAGGTCCAGCATGCTTTTACACCGATTACATTTGACAGCCCCTCTGAAAACCTTGTTGCCGCAATCCGGGCAAAAATAACGGGCTTCTTCATCCTGGATCCATTTTTCCGTACCGACTTCGCGTCTATAATGAACGGCTCTTAAAATCACTTTTTTGCCAACCATCATCGGAAAATTTTCAATATGCTCACATGGAAATTCATCACATTGATGACACCCGCTGTAGCCTTTTTCCTGGGTGCAGTCACGGATTTCACACTGCTGGCAGTGCATAAACCGATTATCGGACATGCACCCATCGCATTGCATATCTTCAAGTGAAAGGTTTTCACTGTTCGGCAGGGTGCCTTTACCGGGAACGCCCCCTTTATACAGTGCCACGAGTCGTTCCTTAAATTTTTGATTGTTATCGCGATGGGCGATATAAATGGCACACACACCGCAATACAGGCCGCAGGGCGAAGCCAGCTCCGGGTTAATCTTCATAGGCCCCTCCTTTTTTTAGTATACCTGCAAATCAGGAAGCAGCGATCGTGATTTAGCATAGACAATTTTGGGTTCAGAATCAAACCCCAAAATTTGTTTATTGGTAGGCCAGGTAGCGTGGGGTCAGATTTTCTGACGCTTAAGCGTGCGGTGTAACCAGATTAAACTCATCGAAATGATAATATAATTGATAAAGATTACAAAAATGAAAACGATTTGCTGTACATGGCTGGTGACCACTATATTTTTATAGATGGAGCTAATATCTGGATTATTTTTCTTGAGAACAAAACATGAAATGACGGATTCATCGAAAACAAGGTCTGCTAGATTCTTAAAATGATGACCGTTTGCCCTGAAGTAAAACATGTTTAATGCTGCGAAAAGTACGCTGATAATTAACAAAATAACGATCGTTGCAATACAGAATTTTTGTTTTGTATTCATGTATTAAGCTTTGCTTGTTTTTTGGGCAACGCGGACTTCATTTCTTATCGCTTTTCCGACAGGTCCACTTAACCAATAAGAAGGTTCGCAGGCACATAAAGACAGCCAAACAACAATTATTGCAGCCAATTTCATTATAATGCTCTTTTGATGCGCCATGGTTGTGCCCTGGTGGATAAGGCGGGGCTGGATTCGGCCACTTTTACGGCGAGTTGTTTTAATTTGTCTTCAATTTCCTTGGGTTCCTTTAACAGCAAAAACCCCAGGGGCTCATATTGCTTAGCAAACCAGGAGTTACGCAGTGTCTGGCACGTAATGATGACGTCACCTAATCCATTTTTATGCTCTTTGGTGTAAATGTCCTGAAGATGTTTGGGGTAAAAAGATTGGATTATGCGGTTAGACCGTCCTTGATAAATTCTGATCGCCCTCTTGTTGGTAATGATGTATACGTTTTTTGTCCAATTGCGGCGATTCCAGATAGGGATTGATAAAATGAGCAATCCAAAAATCAAGGGCAGTAGCATATATAGCAAAGCGGGATGTAATCCTACATGGCTGAGTATTTTAATATAACAAAAGATAATAAAAGCCGTCCATGGTATCCCGAATACCAATGCGCCAATACCGCCATGAGCAAAATAACTGGGGGTTGGTTTTCCCAGCCATTCAATTTGCTCTTCAGGCTCAAGCGTGCTTTTGATACGATCCATCAGTTGTTTTGATAAAGTATATTCAACCATTTATATAAATAATTTTATCTTATTGAATTAATCGTATTGCTTATCAACTACCGGGTATCCGCACAACATCAGTTCTTTGAAAAGTGAATCAGGATTAAAAAAATAGCAACCTGGCATTGTAACCTTTTTCCCAGACTTCATAAAAAATTTTATCCGAGGATGTCTTCTGATCTTTATGTCAATCTTGCTAATGTCATCTTTTTGAAATTGGTGTGTTGTGGCTCCGTTTGACTTAAACTCGATCATCTCATCTGTAACTGTTTGTGTATATTCTGTTCTTCTTTTTAGCTTCTGGATTAAATATATTGCGAATAATAGTAAAAGCACAATAAAGCCCGTATTAAACAAATACCCAATGTCTCTGCCGTAGAACTTTTTATCTATAAAATAGAATAATACACCTGCTATCAAAATAACTATGACTTGGACGCCATTTATAACACCATGCCTGATTTGAGAATGTTCAAAGCTCATTATTTCTTAGTCTCTCTTTTTGATGAGTTGTTAAATGTAACAGCGCCTATCTGTGTTTTTATCGCTTGAACTTCATTCAGTCTTGTCAAAGACCAAAACCCTGTGTGTAGCCCCATGACCATTTTCTTTTGCCGCAAATGGAAAATTTTCGACGGCAAAACCACAACCACTCGATCAGTTCAACACAAAAACCGATAAAAAATGACATGATCAATGAAGCTGCAAAAAGCGCCGGGCCGCCCAGCAGCCACCACCACCCCAATCCTTCCGGAAATATCAGTCGCAAAATGACTATTAATGGCACAAACGCCATGCTCATATAAACAATTAGCAGCAAACTACAGGTCGTATGCGGGAGAATACCTCGACCCCCACTTAATCCGCACGCTTTGCAGGTATAAATCATATTGATGACTAAACTATGAATCGCTAAACGATGCAGATGATAAAACCGAAGCCTTCAGGTTTTTGAGCATCTCATGGTTTGTTTCAATTTATGATGGCTTGAACTGATTCATTCTTTCTATAAAATCAGCGGTGTTTTCGAGCTGATCTTCCGGGAAAATATATCCAAAGGCGGTATCCAAAAAGAGTATGACCAGACCGCTGTGGTGTTCAATGGATTGGACAACATCCCAACTGTGAAAACCGGTGTATCCTTTTCCTTCTGAATGGATGCCCTTTTCATCAAAAACAAAATGATGTTTACCGATGAAACTGCCTCGCTCGGACGGCATTAGCGAGGATTGCATTCTATAAATGTTCAATAGAAACAGGCCAATCATTGCGATAAAAACGGTGGCAACAGATATGGCGGTTGGCCAATGCCAGACCTTAACCGTTAAGAATATAATGGCAAAAAGCGAAATCAAGATAAGCCAAATGACCAGATTTCCAAAGAACCCATCCACAAACCCTTTAAGCTTTTTCAACGTGCGCTTTTGAACGAATTGATTAAATTTCAACCAATCTTCTTTGTTTAGCTGAATGTCTATTTCCATCTTGTCTCCGTTGATGAACGTATTGGCCAAATGGCATTCTGACTTCAATTTTCCATCGGTTTTCGCCTGCTGATCAAAATGCAGCTCAGCGGTTGGAAGTTGTCCTTTTCCGTTGTACCGAGGCCTTTTAGTCGAGCCGCTCGATGGTAGTGGGGTGCTCTATGGCTTCAGATATCATTTGCATCGTCCTTGCCATACCAAAGCCGAGGTCGTTACAAACGATAAACCTGGTTTCAGCGATTTGCTTTTTTCTCTTCAGGTGTTCATATTTATTGCGCATTTTCATGACATCAACATGGGTAAATGCAAAATCCCTTACTTGATCAAAATGTACTTTCTCAATGGCGCCGGGACCCACCGTATCGTCTTCCATGATGACATCGAAATAGTCCAAAACATCCTGGGCACCTAACGTGCCTTCGATAAAGACTTCAATTATATTTTTAGCTTTGTCATATTGGTAGGCAATCACCTGTGCTGCCTTTCTGGATAGTTGCGAACATGTCAACTCATATATAAACAGTGAAAGACTTATTTTTTTACTTAGAATTGGACAACTTTTTGAGTTCTGCAGTAGTTTCATCATAACATGATTGGCAGATGCCGTGCGTAAACTGCGGCAGACGGGTTTTCTCAAATAATTTCAATTTTTGTACCGCGAATTCGAGCTCCTCCCAATCAGTCTTGGACATCGCTATTTTCTTGCACATACTGCAAATTCTTATTGTCTCCTCTGATCTTTCTACATCAGATCTCAACAACTCAACGGGTTTTCTTAGCTCTGTTTTAATTGTTTGACTTTCAAAATCGACAGAGCCGTCTTCCAGTGGAATAACTGTAAGCTTGAGGAAACGGCGCTGTTCCGGTGAATCGCAGCGAAATGAAAAAGTCGCCTGCTGATGATGTTCCCGGACTTTTTGCAGTATCATTTCATACAGGTGCCTTGTCTCAGGATCGCGAATATGATCCCACAAGGATGACCCAATAATATTCTCGGGTGAACAGCTTTGGGCACCCAGGTTTTCCAGTGCGAATGAGTACCAATTGTCGCTCACACCGATGATAATATCATTTTTATCTATTCTGTGACCGTATGTCTCACGATTGCCGTGCTGTTCCATGATCTGCTTTTTCTCTGCGTAAGTTTGAGGCGTTGATTCAAAAAGTTTAGTTAGCCATCTGTTTCTTTTTCCCAGGTCGTATCAAATAAAATTGAGATAATAGCTGACGGCAGTTGTTTCGTGTTTGTATGTCCAGATATTGCCAAGGGAACCATGTTTGAAAAGATAGAAATTCGTTGCCGTTTCTCTTGTTCCGGAATCGTCATCCAATGAATAGGTCACTTTTACGACGACTTTCTTGGGGCTCGAAAATTTAAAAAGCGGATAACTTGCCTCTACCGACTCGACATTGAGCGTGGTGCTGGTAATCGAGTTTGCCACTTCCTCTATCTCATCCGTATCTCCTGTCTCCATAGCAGCCTTTAATGTTTCCACATCATCCGGGAAGTAATCTGTCAAAAGTTGCAACTCTATCTTTTTCATTAAGGTCTCATCATCTCTTAAATCACTGAATGTCATCAGCCTTACGCCAAAGATCCCGATTAAAACGACAATTGCGACCGCAGCTTTCCAGCCGGTCAGTTTTATATTTAATTCCGACATATTTTGCCTCCAATGAGTTTTCTACAAGTGTTCATCACTTTTAGAGAAGATCCTAAACCCGTATGGTCTTCCGTAATTTTTATTATTGTTGTCAGCTGATGTTATATACTGAGAATGCGCCAAGAAATTCGGTCTGATTGTCAGGGGTTAGGCTGGTCGGGATAGAAAGCGAATAATCTGAATAAGTTGTCTTCAAAGCGCAAAGTAATACAACGACCTTTCTATAATTTTATTACGAGTCCTTTGTTTTAATCAACAAAAAGTTTATAACTGCCTGAAATAACTGTTTAAATATATTTCTAAGACCGTCTTCAATTTTTCATAATGTGTCGGTTAGGAAAAGAATATACTCTGGGGAAGATGATCTGTTCAATTTCGCATTTAGGAGTTAAAGCAGATCAGGAGGACCCTGTGCGGAAAGGTAGGTCTATGGGATGATGGGCTAGAAGAAAACAACGAATTGAATCCCTGTGCAGGTGTACTATTTAACTATATTGCTATTTATCTTTGTGGCGGGTGATCCTATATACCCATCATGCCGGTGGCCACAATCTGCCAGCTAAATGATGCAAGCAGGGTGATCAGGGCCAGTATTGAAAATACAGCTATCCTGCGGGATCGAACGGTGTACCACCCCAAACCGAGAACGATCGGCCAGTATACAACCATCATGGGCAAAACACCGCTGGTGGAGCGCGGATTGGTGAGACCCAATGTATCCCCAAAGGCTTTGGGTATTGTAAATGGGGCCAGCAGTGACAGACCCATCAAAACGTCAGACAGATCCGGCCAGCCCCCCCATTTATGTTTAAAGCTCATTATTGATATGGCCACGCACACGCAAACCAGAGCAACGAATGCGACTGTAAGTTTTCTGTTGTCGAGTTTCAATTTTAAAATATCCATAATTTTCGATTAACAATTAGATGTGGACTTAATTTTCGGTTTCCTGTGAGTGTAATGTAAATTTCAGTTAATGTAATATCCGACCTCAATTGAGTGGTCTTGCTCCTTGCGTGAATATCGAATTGATAAATCAATTAATTGATCATGAATAATAGCGTAGATATTGTCAGATCCCGAATTTGACGACTAATACTTTCTCTTTATGAGCAAATCTTCCAGTTCATTTCCTGAAATCAGATCTCTAAAGAACTCTTTTGCCATTTTGACGACCTGAGCGAACAGGATATTTTTATTTGAAAAGTCAGAATTTTCTGATGTCACATATGTGATTCTTTCACCAAAGTGGTTGCATCCTCCCCTCTGATACCTGATGACGCCTTTGTCCCATTTGGTTTCCAGTGTTTTCTGTTTTATGTCTAAAGTGGCGCCTGGATATTGCTTTTGAAGCGCTATCAGAACTTTTTCCTGATCGACTGTGTCGAAGACACACTCCTGCTGAGCGTGAGCAAAATGCGCTATTAGTAAAAAGGTAATAACTGAGGCGATCAATTTCATAATCTTATTATTAGTACTTCGGCTAAGCTTTGTGCCGCTGTGAGATATTATATGGTTTACTGCGGAAAAGCTTCGAAGCAAAGACCCTTCGGGTTCATTCGTTGATTATGATATGATTGTTGTTCCTTTTTCTTTAAAATACCGTTTCGTTTCAGATCTCGAAAAGATGATGATTAGAAAAGCGTAAAAAAAAAGCAAGCACAGGAAAAAAAACTTTTCTAAAAGGTCAAAACCATCCACAACTTGAATCTGAAAAAATCCAAGGATGGTCCCCAGGAATGCTAAGTAAGCATAAAGTAAAATCAAAACCACAGACCAGCTTTTTATCTTTTTAAGCCCAAAATATATGATCCAGAGACCAATGCAATGACCTAAAAGCCCATAAAAAACTTCTGAACGTGAAGCAGACAAATCCAAAATCAATTGAGAAATTAGTCCCAATGAAAAAATAATGGCCAAAATTAAAATACCATATCGAGCAATATTGAGACCCAAAGGTGTCTTTGAGTGTATTTTGTCTAAATTGGGTTTGTCTTTCTGATCATTCTTGAAATTAATCATATCGTTTGAGCTAAACTGTTTGTCTGAGACATACTCCAAAACAGCAGTGCATTTGCAGTAATCCGGCACTTACTTGCAGTTACCCACAGAGATTGTTTAACAGTCAGAGTTTGGTTGAGTTTCCGTATACTCTCTGACAATTTTATATTCACTATCCGGTTGTCGTTCGATAATCATATAATATCCGGTATCTGTGTAGCACTTGAGGTTGGAATAGCGGTTTGCTTTAATCTTAGCCCGTTTTCCATCAATGGACACGTATATCTCACTGAACGTACTTACATCTCCTTTTGCCTTTGCTAATGGCATTGTTTTTATAATCAGAGCTTTCCACTGGGCGCCTGTTAATTGCATTGTTTTTTCCAGCCCGTTTGGATATCTTCGTAAATTTTTAATAGTGGCAGAATCCAAAAATAAATCTGCCATCGATGCATCAAAACGTTCTCCCAACTTAACATACTGTTCAAAAAATCTTTTCGCACTTTCCGCATCTGCATCCTGGGCAAAGCCGTTTCCAACGGATACCATAAGAAACAATATCAAAAGAATAGTCTGGAAAACTCTCATTTCTCTCCCTTTCTTTGTGTCATTGTTATATCAATATCGAATTTTTCTTTAACCTTTTGTTTTATCCACTTTTCAGCTTTATTTATATCTCTAAAAACCATTGTTTCCCATGGCAGACCGGAATTTTCGACAATTATTTCCCACATGCGAGTTAGACCGAATTCAAGATCCTTTTTAGCTGCGATTGCCAGGACCGCCTCCGGTATAAATTCAGAGGCTTTTTTATCCTGGGCAGCTATTTTATCAACCTCCGAAGCCGATACGTCAATTTCCGTAATTCTTGAATAGTCTACCAGGCCGTATTTATACTTTTTCATTTTTTCTGCGGAGGCAAAAATTTTTCTGTTGGCTTTAATGATATCATCACCGACAATTTTCCCCTCACCAATGAGCGATACACCAATTCCATTATCCAAATATCTGACTTTGATGGGCATAAATAAATCACCTAATAATCTGACGGTAGAGCTTATCTGGTCGCAATTTGCGACCACATTATTAGAGCACAAACGCTAAAAATCAGCTTCAGCGTGTAGCGACATCCGTTGAATTGCCTTGTTAGCTTTCCGCTTTGAATGCTTCATTGAAGCTTACAGTTCCTTTTGGCATTTTTTCACTAAAAGGCAACACAAGAAAAACTTCCTGGGGAATTCCTTCATGAATCATTTCTGGATAATTTTTAAATCCAAATTTTTGATAATACTCAGGAGGTCCAACAAGGGCGCATCCTTGAGCGTTCATGCCTTTTAATAAAGACAAACCTGCATTGACAAGCGCTTTTCCTATTCCTTGTTTCTGATGGTCTGGTAATACCGAAACAGGGCCGAGTCCGTACCAGCTTGCTTTTCTATCAGAGATTGCAATAGGCGAAAAAGATATGTGACCAACTATTTTTTCATCAATTTCTGCAACCAGCGAGAGGGCTAACGCACCTGCTGATCTTAAGGCATTAATAATAAAATGCTCAGTTTGGCGGCTGATAGGATGATTTTCATACGCCGCAATTGTTACTTGTGTAATTGCTTCAATATCCGTATTTTTTTCTTGTCTTATTATCATTTTTTACTTTGTGTTTGTTTTCAAAGCTAACGATTGAGCTCACAGGGTGTCAGCAAATCGGTGCTGGCAAGCCATGTGAAGCGATTGTTCGTATTACATCCAATTTCACGAATTCCCCCCAATATCGTATATCATTACTTCATTATTGTCCTCGATGTCCAATAATGTGGGAAAAATATTCGCCAAAGTCGCCACGCCCCTCAAATTCGGCATCCGGAATTCCCTCAGGACATATCTCCAAAAAACGCTTTAAGCACATCTCAGAATCGTTTAAGGCCAGACCTGTCTGGTAATCAAAAAGTGTTATCATATGGCCTGCAATCAGCAGCAGGGTGTGGTTTTCGGACTGGTGTCCACCTAAGTATTCGTAAGGCTGCTGGAATCCCAAGATGAGAGCCTGGTCATCAAGTCCTCTTTGCTGTATGGAATCGTAATCATAACACTGATCCCAGAGGCCCCAACTGGCGTACATCAACTGCAGGGCAAGCTCCGTGTCACGGTCTCCCGCTTTCCATGCATTTAGCAGGATTGCCATTAACTCTGGATTTTCAACAGGATGAGTTCCCCATATGGCCTGTCGCACTACAGTATTCTTCGGCTTCCGCCAAGTCTTTTGATACCCTATTGCGTTCTCGGAGGCACTACGACAGGAAACTATGGCTTTAGTCAGGAGGGTAGAACATCTCTCCTCCTGCTCTCTATGAATACGTTCTTCTTTGGTCTCAGTATCTCTAGTTAAAAAGAAATATATCAGCACTAAGACCAAAAAAACGAGTAGAACAGTGACTACGAGTGTAGAACAAAACCTAAGCCAGTACAGCTTATCAGATTCATATTGTTCAAGATACTTTATAAGCGCAGGGGTAACCATTGCCGCTATCACCCCAATAGCGGCAATTATTTTCAAACCATCGTAATGTTGGAATCCCTTATCGTTTTTCATAGAATTGACTGTCAATTTAATATGAGCATAACGTACCAGGCTAAGCGGTCGCCAAAGGTGCGCAGCGCTTTTGGTGATCCGCTTCAGCGCCCTGATAGGCGGAAAGCTGTTGGCCCAGACTGGTAGTCAGGGCTCGCATCCGTTACTGGTTGACCGCCGCCATCCCCTCAGGCGAATATCGATCCCCGAGCACCTGATCTGCCAATTCATTTAGCGTCGCTCGATTCTCCTCTGTGAGACGACAGTCAAGTGCCCCCAGGTTGGTCTGGAGATTGGCGAGTTTGGTCGTGCCTGGAATGGCTACAACATGATCTCCCTGGTCCAACACCCAGGCCAAAGCAACCTGAGCTGCCACGCATTCCTTTTGGGCAGCAATCTCCTTGATCGCCTCCACCAGTTTGAGGTTAGACTCGATATTTCCCGGCTGAAACCGAGGCTGCATCTGGGCCCGGAAATCAGTCTCGCTGGTGGGCCGATCGCTGGTTGAGGAATAGCGGCCGGTCAGCATGCCCCTGCCTAAGGGCGAGTAGGCTACCAGGCTGATGCCAAGCGCCACACATGTGGGAAGTATATCCTTCTCAATATCACGGCTAAATATCGAGTACTCGGTCTGAAGGGCGGATATGGGATGAACAGCATGTGCCCGCTCAATCGTCCTGGCTGAAGCCTCTGACAAGCCAACAGCCCCGATCTTGCCTTCTTGAACTAATTTCGCCATCTCACCCACTGTATCCTCGATCTGCGTGGCCGGATCAACACGGTGGAGATAATACAGGTCAATCTTTTCGGTACCCAAACGTTTAAGACTCTTTTCGCAAGAGTTCCGGACATTGACCGGAGAGCCGTCCACCCCCACGAAGGCGCCCGTGGCCGGGTCCCGTTGGGGACCAAACTTGGTCGCCAGAACAATTTGGTCCCAACGTCCGGCAAAAGCCTTGCCCAGTAGCTGCTCATTGTGTCCTTGGCCGTAGATTTCCGCGGTATCAAAATGAGTGACACCCAGATCTACGGCCTGGTGGAGTAGATTGATGGCCTCTGACTCTTGCGTGGGTTCCCCGTAAAACTCGGAAAGTCCCATACATCCGAGTCCAATGGCCGATACTGAAATCCCCGATTGCCCAAGATGTCGTGACAACATAACGCCTCCTTTATCTTTACCCTTAAACCTATACTTGATCCCTAGTCTCTCATTTAGCACCTAACGCTGCGCTTCAGCGGCCCTGAGCGAGCAGTGCGAGTCGAAGGGTCCGACGGCATGCGCTTTTTAGGCGGCATTGCGGTAGGGTGCGTAAGCATAGTACTTCGGTCGATCATCCAGTCGTACATGTAACCAGGCAACGCCGCCTCCTGCAGTGTTCAGCCAAACCGGCTTCGAACTGATTCTACGCTCCATCGCCGCACCTACCAGCTCCCACAACAAGTGCTGCTGTGGTAAATGTGAATTTCGCAGATACGCTGCGAGGTGCCCATAGTCGCGCGGGGAATCGTCCGGACATGGTGCTATCAAAATCGCGTCTCCACCAAGGTTCGGAAACTTGACAACCCCTCCCGGCCCCGATTTTTCGAAATACTCGGCGAATGCGGCTGGATCCGGATCAAGTGATATTTCAGGGCTGTCTATCAGCACGAACTCAAAAGGCTGACCTGCTGTTGCAATTGTGACTGGCGGCGTTTCCCATCGAAAGGCGGGAAAAGGTGATTCCAACAACAGATCAATGAAAAATATTCGGAAGTCCGAATTGTTCTGCCATTGACGTAGAACTTCAGCATACGATACCGGCGACGAGTCATACTCAATGGCGAATTTAATGACTCGTCCGCTGGACAACTGTTGGAAACGTGAAGTAAACATATTTTCCCTGCAGAGTAGCGCCGCGGTTCACAGGCCGCGTAGTACGAGCGGTCCTTTGTGAAATCGCTTGTTAGAAAGTTCAACGCAATTTCCTATATGGAAGTTTCGAATTCCTATCTTGGAACTTCTACATGTATTTTTGTAACTTCATAAATAATAATAATTAATTCATTCCGTATAGGAAGTTGGGTCCAAACAGCTGCTTCCTTAGTTCCGATGAATAGACGTAATGCACTGAATAATACTTGATAATATCCTAAATGCTGCTCATTCAAATCCCTTTCATCCCTGTACGCATCCAGATATTTTTGGGTTTCGATATTTGAATCGAATGCGGGAATTATATGTTTGGCTGCCGCGTTAAATATCACCAATGTAGAAGCTATATCCATGGCTGGATCACCAATTCTACATGCAGTCCAGTCTAAAATCGCTGTTACTTCGCCATCCTTGGCCAGCACATTATATGGATGGAAATCTCCATGACAAATGGAAAGATGCTCACTATCAGATGGTCTGTTTTCTATCAGCCACAAAACAATTTCTTCCAACCACGGTAAGTGCTCACTTGCCTTGATTAAATAATCGAGTCTCCCTTCTATTCCATATTGTCGTCCGCCAAATCCCGCTGAGATCATATCTTCTCTCAATTGGCTTGAATCGGCATTGTGAAGCGCAGCATGTGTTTTACCGAGCACGATGGCAGTATTCTGACCAAAAACTGAAGGTAAAAGCACTCCGGGCAAAAAATCCATAATCAAGAATTGGTTTGCCAGATATTTATCATCAACACAGGCATAATATACATATGGCACGGTAAATCCTTGATCTACCAAAGAATTATGTATGACCCTTTCCATGATGGCCTGTTTAGGGGGATGAGACTTTCGGAATATTCGAAGAACCAGAGGCCCTGAAAGAGACAAATGAACGTTCTTCAACTTAAACTGGAAAACAGATGTATCATAACCGCCCTGAAGTAGTGATGGAGGAATTTCGTAGTCTAATTTCGTATCACCAAGTTCCTCACTAAGGAAAAATAGAAGATTATCAGAAACTTGCCTAATATACTTTTCGGTGATTTCCATATTAAGATTATTTGATATAATATTGATATT
>JASJAN010000044.1 GCA_030066985.1 Desulfobacterales bacterium | reverse complement strand
GTCAGACGGTGAAGATGCTTCTGCCAAAGAAACATCGGTAAAAAAGGAAAAACAAGTACCTTAATTTGCATGAGTTGGAGGCTTTCAGATGCAAGGCACTTCAGGGCGAAGCTATAGTCAACTATGCTTCGCTCTGAATAATCCGCCTGAGGCGGACCGGTGGAAGCGTCCGACTCGCCCAGCTTGTTGGGGCGAAGCTGAAAGCGAAGACCAACGGGTGAAAATTAATGCGATAAAATGATTTTCATCCATTATAACTGAGCGGTATATTGTTTCACATCTATAATTTGTTTGACTATCTATAATTAAAAACAAGCTAAACTTCGCATTAATTTTCATGCAAAATAAGGTGAAAGGGAGTTTTAACCGTGAGCGCTGAGTTAAAAAAGAGAATCATCAAAGAAATCAAAGTTGATCTTGATAAATGAATTGGCTGCCGTGCATGCGAGGTCGCGTGCTCCGCATATCATGCCAGTCCAAAGTATAGCAGCATCAATCCGGCCCGCTCGCGTATCCGGGTGGTGATCGATGAGCTCAACGATTGTTATGTGCCGATCCGCGGCGGTGATTACACGCCGTCTGAATGCACCGGCAGGCACTCGTATAGGATTGACGGCAAGCAATACAGCCAATGCAGCTTCTGCGGCGTATCCTGCCCGTCCAGGGATCTTTTCAAAGAGCCCGATTCGGGCCTGCCGCTCAAATGCGATATGTGTGAAGACGACCCGCCCATCGATGTGCCCATGTGTGTTCAGGTGTGCCCGCATGACGCCCTCACGTATGAAGAAACAGAAGAGGAAAGCGAAGCAGAAGAAAAACCTGAGGAGCTGGAGATCGGATTGGAAGCGCTGGCCAAAAAACATGGCGTACAGAAGGTCAAAGATGCCCTGGCTCGCATGTCCAAGAAAGACAAAGGTTCCGACTAGGTTCTGGGTTCTGGGTTAGCCTGCAGGAGGTTCATCAGCGGATCCAACATGATTCATTTTCCGGCAAACGCGATGGTTCAAGCGGTTTGAACCTCTGAACCTTGAACCCTGAACCTTAAATCCAAAACATTTGAACCGTTTGTTAATATAAAAAAGAGGATTAAGACAGACATTGGAGAACGTTGCCGACTATAAAGAGATCGTCGATGTCATCAAAGAGTCCGGCGGAGAAGCCTTTAAGCACTGCTATCAATGCGGATTGTGCGACACGGTGTGCCCGTGGAACCGGGTGAGAACCTTTAGCATGCGCAAGATCATTCGCGAGGCCACCTTCGGCATGACACAGGTCGAAGGCGAAGATATATGGCGCTGTACGTCCTGTGGAAACTGCCCGCGGCAGTGCCCCCGGGGGGTCAAAATCATCGAATCCGGCGTTTCTTTACGTCGCATTGCCACCGAGTACGGGGTCTTTCCCACCTCCGTCAAACCCATCCGCACCATTAGCGCAAGTCTCACGGGAGAAGGCAACCCCTTAAACGAAAAGCGCGATGACCGGGCCAAATGGGCCGAAGGCCTTTCTGTCAAAGCCTTCAACGAGGAGATGGAAATCTTGTATTTCCCCGGCTGCTACCTCAGCTATGACCCGCGATTAAAAAAGGTGGCGGTGGCCACTGCCAGTATTTTAAAAAAGGCCGGGGTCAATTTCGGCATACTGGGCAACAAGGAGAACTGCTGCGGGGAAAGCATCCGCAAAACCGGCGATGAAGAATTATTCAGCCGCCTGGCCAAAGAAAACATCAAAACCTTTATTGATAACGGGGTCAAGCGCGTTCTGGTGTCCTCTCCCCACTGCTACCACACCTTTAAAAACGAATACCCTGAATTTATGGTCAATTTTGAAGTGGTTCACATCACCCAGTTTTTAGCAGAGCTCATTGAAGACGGCCGCCTTGAGCTCAACAATGAATACGCAAAGAAAGTCACCTATCATGATCCCTGTTACCTGGGCCGGCACAATGATATTTACGACCAGCCGCGGGAGGCTTTAAAGGCAATACTCGGCATAGAGTTGAGCGAGATGCCGGAAGCGCGCGAAAACAGCCTGTGCTGCGGTGGCGGCGGCGGCCGCATCTGGATGGAAACGCCCAAGGGCGAGCGATTCTCCGATCTCAGGTTGGAGCAGGCCACCGGGGTCGGGGCAGAGGTGCTGGTGACATCCTGCCCTTACTGCATCACGCATTTTGAAGAAAGCAAGCTCATGCTCGCTGAGGGTGAAGGCAACCCGGCTGACAATGGTAACAAATTAGAAATTAAGGATATTACGGAGATCATCCACGATGCAATTTTCTGATGGTGAATGAAAATTAAAAAGATCCATTTTATAATAATAAGTTAGAAGTGAGTAAAGACAAATGGAATTGGAAAAAGAACAAATCGAACAGTTATGTAAAGACTATGCGGAAAGCAATTTTGGAGATGTGATGGTCGTCGGCGGGGGCATCAGCGGAATTCAGGCTTCCCTCGATTTGGCCGACTCGGGCTACCGGGTCTATCTGGTTGAGAAGTCACCTGCCATTGGCGGCAAAATGGCCCAGCTGGACAAGACCTATCCCACAAATGACTGTTCCATGTGAATTCTCTCGCCCAAACTGGTCGAGGTCGGCCGGCATCCCAACGTAGAGGTTTTGACGTATACCGAAATTGAAAGGGTAACGGGGGAAGCAGGTGATTTCACGGTCACGCTGAACAAAAAGCCCCGCTACGTTATCGAAAACAATTGCACCGGTTGTGCGGTGTGTGTTGAGTATTGCCCTGTTAAGGTTCCGGATCCTTACAATCAGGACCTGTCGGCCAATAAAGCCGTCCATATTTACTTCTCGCAGGCCGTTCCACTGGTCACCTATATCCATGAAGACTGTCTTTATCTGAAAGAGAAAAAATGCGGCATTTGCGAAGATGTCTGTAAGAACGACGCCATCGACCTGCATCAAGAACCGGAAAAAATGGACGTCAAAGTGGGTGCCATTGTTTTGTCTCCGGGCTATGAGGCCTTTGATCCCAAGGTGCGGGGCGACTATAGCTACGGAAGCATGGAAAATGTGGTGACCAGTCTTGATTTTGAACGTCTGCTGTGCGCCACCGGGCCGCACGAGGGAGAAGTTCTGCGGCCATCCGACCACAAGCATCCGCACAAAATCGCCTGGATTCAGTGCGTCGGTTCCCGACAGGTGATTCCGGGCGGCAACAGCTATTGCTCGTCCGTATGCTGCACCTATACCCAGAAGCAGGTGATCCTGACAAAAGATCACGACCCTGATGCTGAGTGCACCATATTTCATAACGACATTCGCTCATACGGCAAGGATTTCGAGCTCTTTTTTCAGAGAACCGAACAACTTCCCGGCGTTCGGATTATCCGAAGCTATGTCTCCATTGGAAATGAAATCCCGGACACCAAAAATGTAACCATCAAATACGCAACACCCGATGACGGTGTTAAAGAAGAAGAATTTGATCTGGTGGTCCTATCGGTAGGATTGAACCCGCCGGCAGATGCTGCGAATCTGGTCGATCAGTTCGGTATCGAGCTTGAACCTCATGGATTCTGCAAAGCAAGCCCCGCCAACCCGATGGCCACCACCCGGCCGGGAGTCTATGCCAGCGGTGCCTTCCAGGGCCCCATGGATATTCCCGAGTCGGTGTATTCCGCCAGCGGCGCCGGCTCCCAATGCGGTGAATATCTTGATTACCGGCGGGGCAAGCTGTCCAAAGAAAGGATTTACCCGCCGGAAAAAGATGTTTCCGAAGAAGAGCCCAGGGTCGGGGTGTTTGTCTGTCATTGCGGCGCCAACATCGGAAGAGTGGTCGACGTTCCGGCTGTGGTGGAATATTCCAAGACATTGGATAATGTGGTTTACGCCACCGAGCAGCTGTTTTCATGTGCCACCGATTCGGCTGCATCCATAGCCGAGATCGTCAAGGAAAAAGGGCTTAATCGGGTAGTTGTCGCGGCCTGTTCTCCCAGAACCCTTGAACCGTTATTCCGCGATACGCTGCGCGAGGCAGGGATTAACCAGTATTATTTTGAAATGGCCAACATCAGAGAGCACTGCTCCTGGGTGCATTCTAAGGAACACGATGAAGCCACCCAAAAGGCCAAAGACATTACCCGCATGTCGATTGCGCGTGCAAGCCTGTTGCAGCCCTTGCAGGAAATCGATCTGCCGGTCAACCGCACGGCGCTGGTGGTGGGCGGCGGTATCGCCGGTATGTCCTGTGCACTTTCGATTGCCAACCAGGGACACGACGTCTACCTGCTGGAAAAAGATAAAGAGCTGGGGGGCACGGCCAGAAAAATCCATTACACGCTCGATGGCATGGATGTTCAATCCTATCTGAATGATCTGGTGCGCAGGGTGTATGAGCACCCTTCTATATATGTCTACACAGATGCGGTTATCACAGAAGCCACCGGTTATGTGGGCAATTTCGCCACCAAGGCCAAGTCTGACAGGGGTGCCATCGAGATCAAACACGGCGCCGCCGTCATCGCCGTAGGTGCGGATGCCTACAAGCCTACCGAATTTCTTTACGGCGAAAATGAACGTGTCCTGACCGGCCTCGAGCTGGAGGATCGCATCGTCAACGCAGACGAAGAACTGTTAAACGCCGGCAGCCTGGTGATGATCCAATGTGTCGGCTGCCGGCAGGAAGACCGTAACTACTGTGCCCGCATCTGCTGTAACCAGTCCATCAAAAACGCATTGAAACTAAAACAATTGAATCCCCAGATGGATATCTACATTCTGTTCAGGGATATCAGAACCTACGGGTTCGCTGAGGATTACTACCGCGAAGCGGCTGACAATGATGTGCGCTTCATCCGCTGGGAGCCGGAGGATAAACCCCAGGTGGAAGCGGTCAAATCGGAGGGCCGGCCGGTACTGAGGGTGGCAGTGACGGATCCCATACTGGGCCAGAAGCTGGCCATCGATGCCGACTATCTTGTGCTGGCAGCGGCCGTCATCCCGCCGGCCGGAAACCGGGAACTGGCCCAGCAATTCAAGGTCTCTTTGGGACCGGATGAGTTTTTCAAAGAAGCCCACGTTAAACTCAGGCCGGTTGAGTTCGGCACCGAGGGCGTCTATCTATGCGGGATGGCGCACTATCCCAAACACATACCGGAATCCATTAACCAAGCCTATGGTGCTGCCAGCAGAGCCTTGACGCTTCTGTCACATGATATCGTTACCGTCTCGGGTTCGATTTGTGAGGTAAATGAGAAAACGTGTATGGGATGCGGGGCCTGCATCGACGCCTGCACCTACGGCGCCATCGAATTTCGTAAAACCCGCCAGGGCCAGAAGGCAGTCGTCAATCCGGTTCTGTGCAAAGGCGATGGTCTGTGCAATGCCAAGTGCCCGACCGGCGCGATTTACCTGAAGCACTTTACCGATGAAGATCTGCTCAGCCAGATTGATGCCGCTGTCCCAGATGCATGAACAGGTTGACCGGTTGAGCCCGTTGCCGGTTGCCCCGTTTAGGTTAAAAATATTTTGCTATAATTGGGGCTTCAGGGGCAAATTGAAAACTATTGCAACTAAAAAATTGCAAAAAAAGGTAGAGCTAAATGAGTGCAGCGTTAAAATTTAAACCGAATATCCTGGGTTTTGTCTGCCATTGGTGAGCGTACGGCGCTGCTGACATGGCTGGAGTTTCCAGACTGCAATACTCAACTGAAATCAGGCTTGTTCGGGTGATGTGTTCCGGCCGAGTCGACCTTGAATTTGTGCTGCGCGCCTTTTCGAACGGCATGGATGGGGTGTTTCTGGGCGGCTGCCGCCTGAATGAATGCAACTACATTACCCATGGCAATTACGATGCCCTTAACATGGTGCTGCTAAGCAAAAAAATCATGGCGCACCTGGGGATGAATCCGGAAAGACTGCGAATCGAATTCATGTCTTCGGGTGAAGGAAACATTTTTACCGAAGTGGTCGACGATTTCAGTAAGAGAATAAAAGAGATAGGCCCGCTGGGCGAAAGCGAGGGCATCGATCCAGCTGAATTAAAGACCAAAATTGATGACGTTCGCAAGCTGGTTCCCTATATCAAGATTGCCAAAAGAAAAAAATTGCAATCCCGTCTTGAAAAAGAAGCCGATTATGAGGCATTGTTCTCTGAAGAAGAGATCGACAAGTTGTTTCATGAAGTCGTCTCTTACTATATTAATCCGGAAAAATGCCAGGCCTGTATGATCTGCCGCAAAAGATGCCCGGTGGAGGCGATTTCAGGCGGCAAGAACCAGATCCATCTCATTGACCAGGAGATCTGTATTAAGTGCGGCACCTGCTTTGACGTGTGCCCCCCTCGTTTTGGTGCGGTGGATCAGATGATCGGCGAGCCGGTCCCGCCGCCTATCGCCGAGGAAGAAAGAAGGATTGTCAGAAAAGCTAAAGCAAAATAGACAGATCTGTTTTCTTCCCAGCCTATCCCTGGCCGGTAGTCGAACTTTTCTTCCAAAAGCCAGGGTGCTTCGATAACCTCCTCAATATCAAGGATGGCGCTATGGGTGAAAAAAAAGAAATCTTTACCGATTGCACGCTCTGTTATCATAGCTGCGGAACCCGGGTGACGGTCGAAGACGGCCAGGCTGTCAAAATCAGAGGCCTGGGATCCCACCCCCTCAACAAGGGCCGCTTGTGCCCCAAAGGTGCCAATGCCCTTGAGGTCATTTACAGCCCCAAGCGTCTCAAACAGCCGCTGAAGCGTAAAAATGGCGGCTTCGCGGAAATCACCTGGGATCAGGCCCTGGACGAAATCGCTGCAAAGCTCATTGTCCTTAAAGATGAGTTTGGACCGCAGGTATTTGGTCTTTTCTGTGGTTCCATCGGCGTGGAAAACCTGGAGATGTCAACCCTGGTCCATCTGCTGCGCTCGGGTTACGGGTCTCCAAATTTTTTTTCGGTGGAAAGTATCTGTTACCGCATGCGCATTCGCACGCGCCAGTTGACCTTTGGGCGCTATCCCACCGAAGAACCGGACGCCAACCTCTATATTCTCTGGGGCCACAACCCCGACCAGTCCGATTTTCCGCTTAAATTTTTCATGAAGAAAAACCTGAAAAAAGGGGCTAAGCTGGTGGTCATCGATCCCAAGCGCATCCCCCTGGCCGACAAAGCCGACATGTATTTGCGCATCCGCCCCGGCACCGACGGCGCCCTGGCCCTGGCCATGATGAACGTCATCATTGCCGAAGATCTCTATGACCGTGATTTCATCGAAACCCAAACCACCGGCTTTGACAAATTGGTCCCCCATGTGCAGCCCTTTACACCTGAATGGGCAGAAGCGTTGACCTGGATTCCCGCCGATGATATCCGCCGGCTGGCGCGTCTTTTTGCCGGCACCAAAGGGGCCAGTATCTTCCAGGGCACCTGCACCCAGGATCAAACCGCCAATGGCACCCAGAACAGCCGCGCCTTTGCGGTTTTGCAAACCATCACCGGCAACATCAATATTCCCGGCGGCTGGGTGACAAGCCCGCCGCCGCGCTTCGGGCACCCGGGCTACAGCGTGGAGGGCATGCCGTTAGGCGGGGATCAGTATCCGCTGTTTTACGAGCTCTGGGGCCGCAAGGCACCTTACGGGGTTGTGACCCTGGTCCCTGAGAGCATTCCGGAAAAACTCAAGGCCTTTATGGTCATCGGCGGAAATCCGCTGATTTCCATGCCCGACAGCAATGCCTTCACTGCGGCATTTGAAAAACTTGACCTTCTGGTGGTCCACGATTTGTTCATGACCGCAACCGCCCGGCTGGCCCACTATGTGCTGCCGGCCTGCTCGCATATTGAAAAATGGGGGATCGCTTACACCTACAACGTATGCCATTGCCTGCCTTTTTTGATGCTGCGCAAAAGATGCATCGAACCGCTGCATGAAAGCTGGTCGGAATGGCGTTTTCTGACCGAACTGGCCAGGCGGCTGGGCTTGAGTGACAGCTTTCCGTGGAAAACCGAAGAAGAATTTGTCACTTTTATGCTGGCGCCCAGCGGTTTGTCCTTTGATTATCTGCTCAACGAAAAGCCGCAAGGCGATTTTTATGCCGAGAAAAAATACACGATCCCCGAAGGCCTGTTTCGCACCCCAACCGGCAAAATTGAGATTTTCAGCGACGAGCTGGAAAAGGTGGGTTTTAATCCCCTGCCCGCCTATCTGGAACCGGAAAGAGGTCCGGAGCGCGGGGAAAAGTCGTTTCTGGAAACATATCCGCTGATTCTTTCGGTTGGTAACCGCAATCTGTACTATACCCACAGCCAGCACCACGATGTTGAAGCGCTGCGCAAGCTTTCCCCGGAACCCCTGGCCGAGATCGGCCCGCAAACGGCTGCCAAATACGGCATCGTCGACGGCGATCCGGTGGTAGTGGAAACCAACCGCGGACAGGTCAAAATGAAGGCCAGTGTCGACGAGCGTGTGGCCGAAGGTATCGTGCTGGCGCCCCATGGGTGGGCCGGGGATGCCAACGCCAATTTGCTGACCGACATCGACTGCCGCGAGCCCATCATGGGCTATCCGGATCAAAAATCGCTGCAGTGCCGCATTCAAAAAGCCTAATCAGTGACCATCTGTATTTTGGGTATGGCAGTAATCTTTCCAAATTTATGATATCTGTTTGTATTAAACTGTACAATAATTGTACGTAGTTTCTTGACAAACCGCCTGAAATCACTTAATTTTTAGATACAAACCGGTTCTTTTACATACCCCACCCTACTTTCCGCAATTGACAGTCAGGTTATGGGGGCGAAACGGCTTCGACGGGGATAAAGAAGCTTGAGCTGCATACCGAGCGTCCTGTCAGCTCGTTAAAATGATGGGGCTTAACATAATCGCAGACGATTATGAATATGCCATGGCCGCATAATTAGGCCATCGTTCTGCCGGATTTTTCCTGCGGACCCGGTAAGAACGTCGACTAGCAGGATAGTCGACTCTGCCTGCCTGTGACAGAATCGGCGAAACCTTAACAGGCTAGTGCTGCTAGTATCCTGCCTGGAGGAGACCAACAGCATGAAAATCAATATCCGGGATACGTATGTAGAGGTTCAAGTGGAATATTTTCGGACGCGGGTTCGACTCCCGCCGCCTCCACCATTTGTATATAATAAAATCAAATAGTTGTCGAGATCAATCTCTGTTTTGTGCCCAAAATTGTGCCTATTTATTATGATTTTCGCGGATTTTCGTTGATATCTCATTCTAATCCCGCCGCCGTAACTTTAAGAGATTTATGGAATTCATCAGCCAGTGTCCTGAGCATACGCGAAAGGCAATGTCCCCCTTTTCCATTATCCTTTCCACCAAAGCCTCCAAATTAAATTCGTAGGAATGTGGTAAAGCCGCACCCATTTCCACATCAATTCGATCAAACAACGATATTTTGCTTGCTAATTTTCCTGAAACCGTATATTTTCTTGAACAAGAAAATAAATAGGAATAGGAAAATGCCAACAGAAAAAGAAATGCTTGATCAACTCCGGCAAGGAAAGGTCCAGTTACCGCCCCTGACTTTTAGCTTTATTGACGACCAACTGGATGTTGGGGATAACAAACGTATCGATGCATATGTCGAGGCGAAATGGAAGCGGAAATCGGCGAGATTCGCTATAGAATGTAAAGCCCTTTCAACGCCTAAATTTTTTCAAAATAGTATCAATTATCTAAAATCACTGCCCCTTCCCAAAAATATTTCTCCAATGCTTTTTATGCCGTTTTTAAGTGAACGGCAGCTTAAAGAGCTGGAAAGGGAAGGGATTAGCGGCATTGATCTGTGTGGCAATTGTGTGGTGGTTTATCCAGGAACATTCAGTGTATTTCGAAGTGGCGGCAAGAACCGATTCCCATCATCAGCCGCTATTAAAAATATTTACCGGAAAAACAGTTCTATGGTGGGACGGGGGTTTTTCGTTTATTCCGACTTCCAAACTGTTCAGGATATCCGTGCAACAATTAACCAGCGAAATCTCCTGGTGAACCGTTGGAATAAAAAACCTATGAGCCTTTCAACCGTATCAAAGGTTCTGAAAACGATGGTAGAAGACCTGATTATCACGCGCTCTGAAACCATTCGCCTACTACAGCCCGATAAACTATTGGAAAAATTACGAGAGAATTATAATCCGCCTGCCTTAAAGGAACGGATTCGTCTTAAAATTTCGGAAAACAACAAGTCGATATTGAAATTGCTATCTGAACAATCACAACAATTAAATTTGCCCCTAATAGCTTCAGGAACATCCTCTGTCACACGATACACTATGATGCAGCGCGGAGACCTATTGACTGTTTATTGTCCCAAGGTGGAGATGCTGCTTAATAGGTTGCCTGGAAGCCAGTCGGATCGATTCCCAAATCTTGAGCTTTTGGAAACAGAGGATGAACCGGTCTATTTTGATGCCCGGCAAGAGAACGGCTTTTGGTGGGCTTCACCGCTACAGGTTTATATGGAAATGATGGTTGGCGACAAGAGGGACCAGGAAATCGCCGATCAATTAAAAGCCCTAATTTTAAATGATGCTGGAGTGGTACAACAGTGAACAGAATTATAGACCTTCAAACGGCATTGCTCGACCTTTTGCAAAAAGTGAACGATTCAGATGTTAGACTCATCGCGGGCGGTGGCTTTGGAATATATCTTAAAACCGATTATGTTAGAAAATCGGGCATGAGAACGCTTTTGGATCAATGGCCAGAGCCGCGATCCACGAATGACCTCGATTTGTTTCTTCGACCTGAGTTGCTGATCGAACCATCAAAGCTAAAACCGCTGGTAAGCGCCATTGCAGACCTGGGCTATGAAGTTGTCCCTGGAGCTGAAAAATACCAGTTTGTTAAACCCGGGCCTGACGGTACTGATGTGGGTGGCATTAAGATTGATATCCTAACCGGTCCACAAAGTCGATTTAATGGAACCACGGTGAAGGCAGACACCCGCCGCGCCCGTCCCAAACCTTCTGTCGGAATACATGCCCACCCCGTTGACGAAGCTTTAACCTTAGAAGAGGGCTTGCTGCCAATCGTATTGAAGGGAGCCCTTAGTTCTGGTGAAGCCTGGAAATCTGAAATCTTCCTGCCACATCCCTACACGTTTTCCATGATGAAACTTTTCGCATTCAGAGATAGGTTTAAGGATCCTAATAAAGAGTTCGGCCGCTATCACGCATTGGATTTATATACTATTTTGGCAACGGCAACAGAGGAAGAGTGGGAGTATGCTCTCCAGCTGCGTGACCAGTATAAAAAGGACCCCTTTAATATAGAAGCTGGTCATTTGGTTTATGAGTACTTTGCCACGCCTGAGCGTTTGGGCATGATCCGATTGAGGGAAAGCCCCTATTTTCGACCGGAATTGCAAATTGAGAAATTCATGTCCGCCCTGCAGGAGTTGTTTCCCATCTGGGCTGAGTCGAGTCACGGTTTAGCTGAATGATAGGCGTCAACTAGTGAGATATATGAGATCAGATAAGAGCAAAAATAATCGTCGAATAGCCGTAATTGTTGATGATCGTGAAAGTAAAAGCGAGGTCATAAAGTTTCTGTCGGAAACAAAAAGTGTTTCTGTTGATATTAAACGCCTTTCTCTTGGAGATTACCTTGTTGACAATCGACTGATATTTGAAAGAAAGACGCTGAATGACTTTGCGTTATCCATTATTGACGGTAGACTTTTCAGCCAGGCGATACGATTAGCTAGCTCAAAATATAACAGTGTGTTGCTATTAGAAGGTACTGGGAAAGAGCTTACCGAAACCGGTATTCGCAGAGAAGCGATGCAGGGAGCCCTAATTGCGGTCAGCATAGTTTTAGGGATTCCTGTTCTACGGTCAAAAAGCCCATCTGAATCTGCCCAATTGATTTTATATACGGCACGGCAGATCAAATCTCTTGCCAGAGGCGCAGTTCAAAGACACGGCAGACGACCAAAAGGTAAGCGTAAGAAACAGCTTTTCATTCTGCAGGGCCTGCCGGGTATCGGCAGCGAGAGAGCGGCCCGGTTGCTAAATGAATTTGGAAGTGTAGAGGCCATCATAACAGCAACCAGTGAGGAATTGCAATCCGTTGAGGGCATTGGAGAGAATATCGCTGAACGGATAAAGTGGGTGATAAGGGAAGAATTGCAGCCTTACGGAATCACTGATGAATTTCCATTTTAATATGCTTCCCATCGTCTGTCTCTTTTTGAGGAATATAGCGTTCTTGACTAAGTTGGCTGCCTGGTAGCATAGTTGTAGTCGCTGGACAGGAAATATTATCCGTAATTGTGTCCATAATTGTGCCCAAATTTTATGTGATAGAATGATTTAAAATGATACTTAGTGACATCCGAACCGGAAAGGCTGTAGAAGGAAAAGCTCATTATGTTATCATTTTACGTCATTTTGTGTCATTGATAACCACTTGTTATCATAACTATTTTCCGAGTTCGACTCCCGCCGCCTCCACCAAAATATTTATTATTATATCATATACTTATAATATTTCCTTCCTAAAAAACCCCGATATCCGGTTGTTCAGATGTTGATCAACATGGTTAAGATTAGGATTCTTCATATTATCCGAAAACAACTTCGACTATAGTAAAATCATCCTCGAAAGTATCTGACTTTCCTAAGTTTTTTGCATAACTATATAGACGATCTAAAATTGACTGACCACCTGCCTTAACATTGCTCATAAAATCTGCAAATTCATCAAAACGCCACATAGTTCCATCTGATTTTTTAACTTCATACACCCCATCTGAAAAAATATATAAAGTGTTTCGTTCGCCAATCAGGCAATCTTTTTTTTGATATTTTCCATCTGACATGCCACCAATAATATAATTTGGTGTCCGAAGTTGTGTGGCCTGATAATCACCTTTTGGAGATTGGTCAAATAAAATAGCTGGAGGATGGCCACCACTTGCGTAAGTTAGCTCGCGGGTGCTCTTTTTATAGACGCCATACCATATGGTAAAGAACATATCGTTATTCTCTTCACCCGGAAAGGCAATGTTCAATGCCTCTAATACTTGTTCAGGATTTTTGAAATCCGTATTCGGCAATGACTGAGAACGCAGCACATTCATAACCGAAACCGAAAGTAAAGCGGCTCCTACACCGTGACCACTGACATCAATCAAGTATATTGCAAAATGATTCTCATCCACCATGTGGTAACCAAATGCATCTCCTCCCAAAGATGTTGACGGAATAAACCGCCAGTCAGTTCGAATGGGGCCTTCTGTAATCGGCTCAGGTAAAATGGTTTTCACATAGTCGGCTGCATCGGCAAGCTCCTGGTTAAGTAACTTTAATGTCTGGTTACGTTCGATAAGGGCAGCGTTGGTCTTTTGGTGCTCTTGCTCAAGTTTTTCTTCTGCAGTGATGGCTGAACGAGTAT
>JASJAN010000043.1 GCA_030066985.1 Desulfobacterales bacterium | reverse complement strand
TAATAAATTAAATGGGGCCCCAACTCGGGCCCCATTTTTGTGTTAAAATGATATGTTTGTGAAGCAGAGTGTCAGCAAACGTTTAGACCGAACACTAGTCCTTCTGAAGTTTAACGGGGATCACCTTTAGGGCCGGCATCCTGGCTTTGGGATCAATGGGCACCGCGCTCATCAAAGAGTTGAAATTGGGCTTACTGTAGTGGATCGGCGCAAACAGATAGCCGCGCTGCAGGCTGGCTTCGATCTTTAATGGCAGCACAACCGATCCATACGGACTGGTCATGCGCACGATGTCGCCCTCTTCAAGGCCTGCGACTTCAGCGTCCTCCGGATTCATGTCCACATACGCTGTCGGTTTGAGCTTGGAAAGTTTAGTGGATCGCCGCGACATCTCCCCGGTATTGAAATGCTCCAGCAAGCGCCCGGTGATCAACACGTAGGGATACTCCTCGGTGGGCTCCATGAGCGTATCCGGCAAATCAACCGGTAAAAAGCGCGCCCGACGGTCGCGAAAACCGAAACCGTCCTCGTACAAACGGGGGGTTCCGGGGTGGAATTCATCATAACAGGGCCAGAAAATTCCCGTTGAGGCTTTCAAGCGCTTGTGGGTAATCCCGCTGAAAAGCGGGGCCGCTTCACGAATTTCCGCCCAGATATCTTCGGTCGAGGTATAGGACCAATCAGCTCCAAGGGCATTGGCCATTTCCGTCAAAATCTGCCAGTCGGCTTTGGCTTCTCCCGGAGGTTTAAGGCCGCCTGCTGTATATTGGACCCGCCGGGCAGCGTTGGTAAAGGTGCCCTCTTTTTCTCCGACCATGGCAGCCGGTAGGACAATATGGGCGTACCGGGTTGTTTCATTGGGGAAGATATCCTGCACGATGAGCAAGTCCAGTTTCTGGAGCATCCAGGTCACGAAGTTGGATTGCGGCTCTGCAAGCACCGGATTTTCGCCGATCACATAAAGTGCCCTGATTTTTTTGAAGGCAATATCATGGATCATTTCAGGGGCTGCCAGACCCCTTTTGAAAGGAACATCGGTTCCCCAGAGTGCGCCGACATGCACGCGGGCGGCTTCGTCAGCAACTTCCATATGCCCGGCCAGCAGGTTGGGCAGGGCGCCCATGTCGCAGGCGCCCTGAACATTGTTCTGGCCCCGCAAGGGTGACAGCCCGCATCCGGGTTTGCCGATGTTACCCGTCAGCAGCGCCAGATTAACAAGGGCTGAAATATTGTCCGTCCCGTGAGCGTGCTGGGTTAATCCCATGCCCCAGATAAAGATGGTTTTCTTGTCATGAATCAGCTCGGCGGCCTTTTCAAGGTCTTCGCGTTTTACACCTGCACGGCTGCAAGCGGCATCGATATCAAAATTATCTAAACTATCGCAGACGGCCTTGAAACCGATGGTGTGTTTTTCACAGAATTCCTGGTCCTGCCAGCCTTTATCGATAATAATTTTTCCCAGGGCCCTGATCCAGAAAATGTCCATACCCGGTTTGACCTGTAAATGTACAGCGGCATTTTTGACCAGATCCGTCTCCCGGGGATCGGCCAAAATCAAGTTCAGGCCGCCCTTTTTAGCACGCTTTTTGACCTGCATCCAGATGACCGGGTGGGTATAGGTTGTATGTGCTCCTACCAGAAAAACCGTGTCGGTGGCTTCATAATCTTCCAGAAAGGTGCTGACCGCACCATATCCGAGCTGCTGTCTTAAAGCAGTTTCGGTTGGCCCATGTCACAACCGGGCGCAGTTGTCGACGTGGTTGTTGCCGATGACGGCGCGCTGGAATTTCTGGCAAAGATAATTCTCTTCGTTAAGGATTTTGCCACTGCAAAGCATCCCGACACTTTCAGCACCGTATTTACTGGAAATCTCTTTCAGGCGTTGGGCAGCAAATTGAATGGCCTCATCCCAGGAGACCAGCTTCAGCTTATCCGCTTTGCGGATATAAGGCTGCTTCAAACGTTCTTCATGATTGACAAGCTCGTGCACCGTAAAGCCTTTGACACAGAGGTATTTGGCATTTAGTTCGGCATTTCTGCCGGATGCACGGCTTTTGACCGGTCTTCCGTTTTCATCCAAAGACAGTTCCAGGTTGCAGCCCACCCCGCAGTAGGGGCACACAATCGGTATGGACGATGGCATGACATCACCTCCATTTGAATTGAATTATTGCCTTTCAACAAATTATACAATTTAAACAGGTTTTACAAACCCAAATCTTGATTGATGAGGATGACCTTGATGCGGCCCTTTGGGTAGGATTTTTCATGGATGGTCCAGACGTTGCAGATGCGAGCGGGGCTGCTGCAGTCCATGCAGTAGGCGGTCTTAACACACGGTGTTTTTTGTTCGTGCCGGATGGCATTGGCCGGGGCGGCCAGATCCTTGATGCGCGCCATGGCCTGCTCTAAATCGGAAACGATCTTGTTGCGGCCCACCATGACGACCACCCACCTGGGGCCGAAAACTATACCCCCCACGCGATTGCCGATCATGTCCAGATTGACCAGCATACCGGATTCAACGACGGCATTGGTCCCGCTGAAAAAAAGGTCGCATAGTAGAGCTTTGCGCCGGCGCTCGATAATTTCTGGGCGGGGTACGTGTTCATCAAAGGTTTCGATCAGATCGAAAGCGGGATCTGCTTTGAAAAATTCTAATATCCCGGTTTCATGAAGCGTTAAGGAATCGCCCCAGGATACGCTGTTGACATCTATTTGGGGCAAGATCTGATTAAGAAGGATCTCTCCGGCATCAGCAGGCGTGGGTGCAATAAAGGCTTCAAAATTATTTTTTTCCAGCGCCGCTTTGCAGCTTTGCAAACGCATATCCCAGAATTTTTCAGTGGCTGTTTGCATGGGCCGCTACTTATTTTCCTTCATCTCGCGACAGGCGCCGGCAATTTTGGCAGCGCTGAATCCCAGCGTATCGCTTAGATAGGGCACATCGCCGACTTCGCCGAACCGGTCCTGGGCACCCAGGCGTTTGACTTTGGCCGGATAGTGTTCGGCCAGAACCTCGCAAACCGCACCGCCCAGCCCCCCGATCACATTCTGGTTTTCAGCGGTCACCACCGTGTTGGTTTTCTTCACGGAGTCTATCAGGGTGTCGGCATCAAAGGGTTTAACCGATGGATAATGGATGTGCTCTACCTCAATGCCTTCTGCCTTCAGCTCGGCAACAGCGTTACGCGCAAACTGGGTGGTCAGCCCCGTAGTCACCAAGGTGACATCCGTGCCGTCGTCCAATACCCTGGCTTTGTTCGGATCGAATTGATAGTCTTCATCAAAAATCGGCGCGTGGATTTCTCGAATCAGCTGCATGTATTCGGGCTTTTTGCTGGCGGCCATATATCTAACCACCGAGCGCAATTCGTAGACATCGGCCGGGCAGTAGACGCGCATATTGGGCATGGCGCGCATAATCGCCAGATCCTGAAAGCACATATGGGTGGCACCGTTTTTGGCTGTGGTAACCCCCGGTGCAGTGCCGACGATCTTGACCGGGTTTTCGGCATAGGCAATTGAAATCGTGATCTGGTCATAGGCCCGGCGCGTGGCAAAGGGGCTAAAGGTCGCGCAGAACGGCACCATGCCTTCATTGGCCAGGCCGGCTGAAATGCCGATCATGTTGGCCTCCGCCACCCCGACATCAAAAAAGCGATCCGGAAATGCATCCCAGACCCGGGGGACGGTGCCCGATGATTTTCCCAGATCAGCCTCCAGACAAACGACTTTGTCGTTTTCGGTCATCAGCTCGATGAGCGTATCGGTATAGACAGCCCTTAATTCTTTTTCGTGTAGCTTCATTCCTATTTTCCTTCTGTCCAGTTAAATTCAAACGGTTCTTCTTCACCTTCGACGCAGACACCACCGATCACTCTCTGGCGCTCGTCTTCATCAGGGATGCTGATAAAATGGCATTCAATGCGGTTTTCGTAGCAGACATTGCCTTTGGCCTTGACGGTATGGGCCACAATCATGGCCGGCTTATCTTTAACGGCAATCGCCTTTTGGATGGTGGCATAAATATCATCCCAATCATGGCCGTCCATTTCAAACACTTCCCAGCCAAAAGAGCGCCATTTATCCACGACCGGTTCCAATGAGACGATTTTTTCAACTTCAGCGTCGATTTGCATTTTGTTGTAGTCAGTGATGACCACCAGGTTGTCCAGTTTGTGATGGGCCGCAAACATGGCAGCTTCCCATATCTGGCCTTCCTGTGATTCGCCGTCGCCAACGACACAGAAGACATTGTGGGTTCGTTTTTTGATCTTGCTGGCCAGGGCAATCCCGGTGGCACAGGACAGCCCCTGCCCCAGCGAGCCGGCCGTCTGGTCAATACCGGGTGTGATGACCTGGTCCACATGGCTCGGCAGTTTGGTGCCGTTGGCATTCAAGGTCAGCAAAAGATCTTTGGGAATGAAGCCTTTGTAAGCCAGGGCGGTATAAAGGGTCGGGCCGGCATGCCCTTTTGACAGGATAAAACGATCGCGATCTTCCCAGCGCGGCTCCTCCGGCTTCAGATTCATAATCCTGAAATACAGGCTGATGATAATTTCCACCAGGCTGAGGGAGCCGCCGATATGCCCGCCGCCTGCCCGGCACATAATATCGGTCACAATGTAGCGAAATTCTTTGGCCAGCTGATCCAGCTGTTCTTTCGTTTCTATCTTCTCCATATATCTCTTCTCCTTAAACCCATCTCAAAAATGCATCTAATCCGCCAATATTCGTGGCGGATTAAAAACCGATTCAAATGCTCGAATACTAATCCGCCGGAGGCGGACTCCACTTTTAAATCGGTTTTCGCCTTGCCCTTGGGCGTGATCTGCTATTTTTGAGATGGGTTTTAGTATTTTGTTCCCGCAATAAGCCTTCAAATCAAATTTAACAAGAGGAAACATGTCATATCGGCTAATTAACCGATGAGGTCATGTTTTTTTCTGAAAGCCGATATGCTGGTAAGATGCCACCTAATTTACGCAGTGGCCTGATAATTGGGATGACCGGCACCCACGCATTGGTGATGGCTAACGCATTGGATGAATCCCAAATATCAGGCCACACGCTCTTTGTAAATCATATCGGCTTTCGGAAAATGACATGACCGACATTTCGCTTTTTCCTTTGTCGTTCAACCGAAGAGGTCATGTTTTTTTCTGAAAGCCGATATGCTGGTAAGATGCCACCTATTTACACGTTGGCCTGATATTTGGGATGATCGGCATCCATGCATTGTCAATGGCTAACATGTTGGATGAATCCCAAATATCAGGCCACAGGCTCTTTGTGAATCATATCGGCTTTCGGAAAATGACATGACCGACATTTCATTTTTTCATTCAATCTTCAAGCTCTAAGACTAAATTCCTAGCTCCTCTTTTAGCCAGGCCTTAACATCGTCATCCAGGGCATAGACGCCTTTGAGCTCGCAGACATCTTTTTCAAAACGCTTGGGCAGCTCGAATTGCGCCAACTCGACAGCTTCATCTGAATTGCGGCGGATGAGGTAGATCAGATAGGGCTTGCGCCAGCAATTGACCACAAAATAGGTGGTATAATCGCTTTTGGAGCGGATCACATATTTTCCGCTGCCCCAGTCGGTATTGCCCCATTCCAGATACTGCTTGACAGCCTCTTCGGGCGTCATGTCCCATTCGACCTCGTTGATTAAATCGGTATCTTTTTTTAGTTCTTCCAGGGTGTACATATCATGTTCCTTTTCCAGAAGCTGTTGAATTGTATCACCGCAGAGACGCAGAGTTCGCAAAGGTTTTTTTCTTATTTCTTTTCGGTGAGAGGCCGAAAAGAAATAAACCCAAGCCCTCCGGGCGTGCTCATTTTTTTATCCGCATGCTTTTAAAGACATATTGTTGTAAATAATTTCGTGCGATTATTTTGAAAAAGAATCCTGCCGCGCAGCGGCTGAGGATTTTTATTTGTCGGCGTCTCAGCGACAAATAAAAAAAATAAATCTCTGCGAACTCTGCGTCTCTGCGGTGAATTATAAAAGCAATAACAACCTAGAACGGTAGGTTGACCGTTTCCATTAAATCCGGGTGGTCGTTTAAAAACCGGTACAACGTGGCGCGACCAACACCCAGAAGTTTGGCGGCCTTGACCTTGTTGCCGCCGGTTCGTTCAAGGGCCGATCTGACCGAGTCGGCATCCAGCTTGCGGGATGGCCCTCTACGCGCGCAGATATTTTCAAGATCGCGCAGCTCCAGCGGTAGATCATCGGCAGCAATCACCCGGCTATTGGATTTTACAATCGCAAACTGGATCGCATTTTGCAGTTCGCGCACATTGCCCGGCCAGCGGTAATCGAGCATCAATGACATGGCCTTGTTGGAAATGCGCAGTTTTTTCTTGCCGTATCGTTCACGGGCTTCCTGCAAGAAGTGCTCGCTCAGCAGGGGGACGTCTATTTTGCGCTCGCGCAGGGGGGGCAATTGGATCGGGATCACATTGAGCCGGTAGTAAAGGTCTTCTCGGAACTTGCCGCGCTTGACCGCATCTTTCAGGTTTTTGTTGGTGGCACTGATCACACGCACATCCACCTTGATGGTTTGTTCACCACCAACTCTTTCAAACTGCCCTTCCTGTAGAACCCGCAAAATTTTGGCTTGCATGTTGTTTGACAGCTCAGTAACTTCATCCAGAAATACCGAGCCGCTGTCGGCCAGTTCAAAGCGGCCCTTTTTATCCCGCAGTGCGCCGGTAAAGGCCCCTTTGACGTGCCCGAAAAGCTCACTTTCGATCAATCCTTCCGGCAGGGCGCCGCAATTGATGGGCACAAATGGCGCACCGCCGCGCTGGCTTTCGTTATGAATCGCCGCTGCCACCAATTCCTTGCCGGTGCCGGTTTCACCGGCAATGTGCACCGGATAATCATAATCGGCAACGTCTTTGATCTGTTTAAAGATCGCAATCATCTTGCTGTCTTGGCCGATGATGTTGCCGAAGCTGGTCAGCTCTCCGGCGCGCTCCTTGAGGCCGAATATATCGGTAATATCGCGAAAAGACGTCAGCACACCGGTATATTCCTCATCGGCATCGCGCATGCTGGTGACGGTCATCTCGATGCGCCGCTGCTCGCCGCTTTTCGTGTTGATGTTAAGGGTATATTCGGATTTTTCGGCCAGATTCGGCGGATGTTCGCAAAAAACGCAACGCTCCCCGCAAAAGGGGTTACCAAAAGCCTCGTGGCAATCCCGTCCCAACACTTCTTCGCGCTGGTAACCGGTGATGCGCTCGGCCTCGGTATTGAAAAAAAAGATGCGCCGGTCCATGTCGTGGGCAATAATCCCTTCTTTGAGATTGTCCAAGACACTTTCCAGGTTATCCCGGTGGCACATCAAATTTTCTAGCGAATATTCGGACATCGTTCCAAATTTTGTTCTCAATCATTAAAAGAAATGACGCTATCTGATTTAGACAGCGATGTCAAATGTCACATTGAGATCGCTTTAAAGCTCGCAGGAGATTTTCTTATTTAATTCAATTTCTTGAAGGCTTATCCGAACATCATAAGCCAAAATTTCAATCCCTTTTTCAGCCGCCTGCCGCAGGCGGCGTCCGTAGTCGGCATCGATGTGGTCCGCCGGGCGGAACACCCGGGCATCCATTCTCTGGATAAAGTAAAACATGATACAGCGATGACCAGCTTTGACGAGGTTTTCAAGCTCGATAATATGCTTCAACCCTCGGGTAGTAACCGCATCCGGAAACTGCGCCACCCCATCATTTACCAAAGTGCAATTTTTAATTTCAATATAGCAATGCTTACCGGAGCCATCTACGAGCAGTAAATCAATGCGGGAGTGCTCACCGATTTTAACTTCCCGCTTGACCTTTATATATTGGGCCAGCTCCGGAATCAATTTTTGCTCGATTGACTGGGCGACCAGGCGATTGGGAACCAGGGTGTTGACACCCACCAGGGAGGTTGGCATGTCAATCAATTCCCAGGTATATTTGTACTTGCGTCTGGGATTGTCGTGCACAGACAGGTAAACCTTGCGGCCCGGCTCGCTGCAGCCGGCCATGCTGCCGGTATTGGGGCAATGGGCCGTAACTGTTTCACCGCTTTCCAGTTGGACATCTGCCAGAAATCGTTTGTAGCGTTTGAGCAGGGATGCGGGAATCAGTTCGGGCCAGGTCAGGCCCCTGGAGACAATCTCAGGTGATGACGTCTTCATAAAATTTGTTTTTCGATCATATCAGCCAAAGGCACCACATCTTCAAATCCGAAAATGGGAACCTTTAATTGCAAATCAACATCGGTGACCACGGCCATCAGTAAAGCGTCATCTTTTAAAAGCGGTTCGGTGTGCCGCGCTGAACGCACAATTTCAATTTTAGGCTTGTTGCCGGTTTTGTAGCCCTCGGTAATCACCAGGTCAACATCTTTAAAATAACCCAGCAGGCTGTCCATGTCTCCGGCATGATCATCTCTGACCATGGCAATTTTTCCTTGTGAATGAAAAATAACGGTATCGGCACCAGCTGCTTTGTGGCGGGAGCTGTCTTTGCCAGATCGATCAATATCCGGATTATGATGCGAGTGCTTGATCGTGCCGATCGTATAGCCGCGACGTTTGAATTCAGGGATCAATTTTTCGATGAGGGTGGTTTTGCCGGATTGCGAGCGGCCCACGATGGATATTACAGGTGGCATAGGTCTTACCTATTTGCTGAATTTTGCATGAAAATTAATGACTTTTTTTCACCACGAAGGACACGAAGGGCACAAAGAAACATATTTTTTTATATTTCTTTACTTTTTGATCTTCTTCGTGATCTTCGTGTTCTTTGTGGTTAGTAATAAAATAAAATTAAACCTGAAATATGATAACCCTGACAATCGAGAATGATCGACGGCGGGACAAAATTAAGGTGCAATAAAAGGAATGTCAAGCCATTTGAGCGGTTTGGTCAATTGCTATTGGCTAAAAACGAGCGCATGGATAAAAAGGGTTGATATATCATTTCGAAGGTTTACTATAGTAAACCTTCAAGGTTCAATGGTTCTGCGTTCTGGGTTCCGGGTTGAAAAACTTACGCACTAAAAAAATGGACTTGTATTTGATTACGGGCTCAATCTGTTGACGCATTCCGATTTTGATTTAACCTTTGAACCGATGAGTCTTGGACCGATGAACCTCTGAACCCTGAACCTATGAACCTTTGAACCTTGAACCCTGAACCTATGAACCCCATACTGGAAGTTAAAAACCTGGTCAAACACTACGGGAAGGTGGTTGCCGTTGACGGCGTCAGTTTCGCCCTTGAGCAGGGTGTCTGTTTTGGCCTGCTGGGCCCCAACGGCGCCGGCAAGACCACCACTATCGAAGTCATCGAAGATGTAATCTCAGCCACATCCGGAGAAATATATTACAAAGGCAATCCCCGCGCCCCATCGTTCAGAGAAGAGGTCGGCATTCAATTTCAAAGCACCGCTCTGTTAAATTTTCTGACCGTTCGCGAAACCCTGCAAACCTTTAAAAGCTTTTTCACGCAAACCGCTTCAATCCAGAAACTTGTCGAGCTGTGCCGCCTGGCTGAATTCTTGGACCAATACAATGATAAAATATCCGGCGGCCAGCGTCAGCGCTTTCTGCTGGCGCTGGCATTGATCAACCAGCCGGAACTGCTCTTTTTGGATGAGCCTTCGACCGGGCTCGACCCTCAGGCCCGCCGCAATTTATGGGACTTGATCCAGAACATTAAAGCGGAGGGCAAGACCATCATTTTGACCACCCATTATATGGAGGAGGCACAATTTCTTTGTGATGAGGTTGCCATAATGGATTACGGCAAGATTATCAGCCAGGGAACCCCCGATGCACTCATCCGGCAACACAGCCGGGGTACAACCGTGGTCATGCCCCGGGAACGGTTCGCCCCGAAAAAGGACGGCTTTCCATTGCCCGTGCGCACCGTTAAGGAGAATGTTGAGATTAAAACCGACGATGTGAACCAATGTCTGGAGCAACTGATCGCCTATGGTGTCGATTTATCGGATATGACCGTTCGCTCGCCCAATCTGGAGACGGTGTTTTTAAATTTAACCGGACGTCAGCTAAGAGATTAAATATGCGCTTTAAACGATTTTGGGCCATTTTAAAGGCCAGAAATCTTGAGTTTTTCCGCGACAAGTCGGCATTCGGCTGGAACTTTATATTTCCATTTTTACTGGTGGCCGGCTTTGGCATCATTTTTGGCGGCAAAACCTATACCGAATACAAAATCGGCGTATTTCCAGCCGACTCAGAGCAGGTCTCTGTAGCAGCGCTTGACATCCCGCAGCGCTTCAAGGAAATGAACCATCTTAAATTTATCGGGTTTGCCGATGCCGCTGCAGGTTTAAAAAAACTCAAGCATCACCGCATCGATTTCTTGTTAAAAAGCGGCCCGGGCCCCCATCAATATTGGGTCAGCGATTCATCACCCAAAGGGTATGTGGTCGAACAAATGTTTAAAGCCAGCCTGATCCCGCCCGAAGACCAACCCAACGCTGAAAAAAAGGCCATACAGGGCAGCGCCATCCGATATATCGATTGGCTGTTTCCCGGCATTTTAGCCATGAACATGATGTTCAGTGCCCTCTGGGGGGTGGGTTATGTGGTGGTGCGCTATCGCAAAAACGGAGTGTTAAAGCGCTTAAAAGTCACCCCGCTGACCGCTTTTGAGTATATCACCGCCCAAGCCATATCCCGCATATTTTTGCTGATGTTTACCCTGGTGGTCGTCTGGACGGGCTGTGATCTTATTTTTTCATTTGACGTGCAGGGCACCTACCTGGATTTGTTCCTGGTTTTTTTTCTGGGCAGCTTGAGCCTGACTTCCCTGGGGCTGGTGCTGGCCTCCCGGGGGACCAGCGAGGAATTCACCACCGGCATCTTAAACTTTATCTCCTGGCCGATGATGTTTTTGTCCGAGGTCTGGTTCTCACTGGAAGGGGCTCCGCAGTGGGTCAAAACCTTCGCCAAGATTTTCCCGCTGACCCACATGCTCACTGCTGCCCGTAAAATCATGCATGAAGGCGCCGGCCTCCTTCAGATCGGTCCCGAAGTGGCGGTCCTTTCTATGATGACGCTGGGCTGTTTGGTGTTGGGGGCCGTCCTATTCTCATGGAACCGTTAGAAACCGTTTTAAAACGCATCTAACCCGCCTGAGGCGGACAAGCGCCCAAGGGCATTGTTGCAAACCGATTCAAAATGCTCGAATACTGTCGTGTATGCTCCACTTTTGAATCGGTTTGCGTCGCGCTCTTGGACGTGATCTACGATTTAAAACGGCTTCTAAATTTAAATAAAACCTCTTAAATGAAGTCGACCCCAATTAAAAAGGGAATACCTCTATCTTAACCGGCTCAACAGACTAACTGAAGACCGAAATTTATTTTCGGTCTTCTGATTTTTGTTTTTTGGGGCGGGATCGGGCCAGGGCGCGTTTCGTCTGGATTTTCCTTCTGCGGGGGATGAATTCGTCGACAAAATGGGTAGAGTGGATAACCGAGATTATCTTGACAGCCACAAAAATAGCAGCAAGACCTGCCAGATAGAGGGTACGGTTTTCAGTTTTGGTAACCAGATCCTGTTGAATCAGGTAGAAGTATCCCAGTAAAAAAACCTCCACGATGGCATTCAACAATCCGATAAAATAATGCCGGGTGTAAAAATAGCCGCCGCCCGGGAACAAAACAGCAAAGATATAGGCCGCGATTTTATTTTTAAATTTCAGCTGGCAGGCACCGCATGCGTATTTTCCGGGTTCAAGCAGGTGAGTGCATTGCGGGCAGATGTGGGAGCGCCGTCCCAGCTTGCTCTGGGTCCCGGAAAGCGGCATGCGTTTCATCAGTGCCCTAATTTTTCTTCTTTCAGCCAACCCGATAGCCTTAAACTTTTCCGTCTGGCCGTTTTTTGCATATTCAACGACCAGTGTCCCCCCTTTGAGCACAATGGATTGGCAATCGACATAAAGAATCTGAGATATGGACTGCTTGAACTTGTAAATTGGCGTGGTGGGCACATGAAAAATCCGAAAGTTGGTAAATACAAACAAAGAGCGCTTCAGATAGCTAAATAAAAAGCCGGAGGCATATTGGGGCAGGGAATTTAGAGGCGAATACCCGGTTGAAATTAAAAGAATCTTTTCTCCCGTTTTTAAAAATGGTTTGAGAAAAGACAATTTGATAATCAGCTTGCGCTGTCGACTTTCAACACGCTTTTTATAGATTTCTTTGTGGTTGGAAAACAATGTTTGGCGGTCAACGGGCAAACCGAAAATTTGCGGACCCATCATGCCAACCGGTTCAAAAGCTTCTTCTGCCATTTACACTTAGGTTCCCTTCTGTGTTGCAGCGTACTTAATTGGAGGGTGGGGAGCTTTCGTTATGGGTCGCTGCATGAATAAGCAATCCGCATACGGCGGATCTATAGTCATGCATCAGCGAAAGAAAACAGATATGGGTTATAAAACAATGCGTTACATAGAAATTATGCATTGAGCGGAAAAACTCTTTGACCCCTCACATAGTTATAATATCACAATGAAATAAATGGTCAAATAGTGCCAGTGATAATGCCCGAATCATTGGGGGTTTGAACCGGCAGGCGCTGAATTTCCTTCACACCGGCAGACGCCAGCATGTCTCGAAGCTGCTGCTCGGAATAAGCCCGCCCCGCATCCGTCCGCAACAGCATATTAAGGGAAAAAAGGGCCGGAAAAAGGGGGCTGTCCATGGTGCTGTTGAGGATAAATTCATGGATGATAATCATCCCGCCGGGCTTTAATGAGTCAACCGCTTTTTGAATAATCAGGCGGCAACCATCCGGGCTTTCGGAATGCAAAATGTGGGAAAGCCAGGCCGCATCATAGCGGCCTTTAATGTCATCTTTGAGATAATTTCCATCCTGAAAATCAATGCGCTCAGATAAATCAAAGCGTTTGATTGTTTTTTCGGCAAATGGCCGCGTGGTGGGTAGATCAAAAACTGTGGCCTTTAAAGCGGGATTTTGCTGGCAAAAGTGAATTGCATAGGTGCCGGGGCCGCCACCCAGATCAAGTAGGTGTCGGCGAGATGAAATATCAATTTTGGGAACGAGCATCGGCGCCGTATTCATGGCCGTATTGAACATGCCCATTAAAAAACTTTCCCGCCATTCTTCATCGTTGAACGATGACCGTTGCGCAACCGATTCTCCAGACTTCACAGACCGATCCAGCTGTACCCAGGATTCCACCAGATGGTGGTGATGCATGATCATATGGCCGATATATTGCGGGGATTGTTTGGATAGAAATGTTTTGCTTGAAGAGGTGTTACGATACTGGTCATCGGTTTTGACCAGCAATTCCATGGCCACCAGCGCATTCAACAGGCGTTGGACGGCGTCAGGTGATGCCTTTAGCTGGGTCGCCAGTGCATCACCGGACAACGGCTCATCGCCCAGACAGCTGAACACGTCAAGTTTGACGGCTGCATGCAGCGTGCCCGTTTTCCAGAAATATCCGGAAAGTTCGAGCAATTCACCGGGGTGCCATTGTCGGTCTGCCATGGTCGCTATTTTTTACTGAGATTTTGTCTTTGGGGGTCCTTCCCCTTTTGCCATGCGGGCTTCTTTTTCTTCATCCGGCAGCATTTCCCAGGCCAGCCGCTCGGGTGTCATCGTCCAAAATGGCGTGCCATCTTTGGTCAGGCGGACTTTGATGATATCGATGTTGGGATCTTTTTTTATTTTTGAGGCCATAAAAACATCTTTGCCGTCAATTTCCGCCCAGACACCTTTGATTTTGATGCGTTCGTTTTTCTTCAATTTAATATCGCCGGGTTTACGATACCAGGTCGGACAAAGATGAACCTCAATCACCTCGGCCCCTTCAAGAACCTCAACAACGGTGGCCGGTGACATCCCCGGCATGGGGACAACTTCTTTAGCGCGTATGTACCAGGCCCTGATTTTTTCATATTCGCGAACATCATAGTGATTGTTGTATTCGCTGCCAACCTCCCAGCCTTTCATCAGTTTGGGATCCACATCCCCGGCGTGAACCATTGTGACGGAAGCGATGAGAACAAAAATTGAGGCAATTAGTGGGTAGATAGGGTGTTTGATCATTCTTTCCTCCTTGTCGCTATCCCGAGATACGGTATGACACCTATTTTTTATTAAACTATTATATCCATCCAAACAGGTTTTGCAAGACTGGTGTGGGGCCGAAATGGTACCGTGTCTCTGATTGAACGGGCTTTCCTATTACCAGGGAATCTGCTCGCGTTCCCGATAAAAGCCGCCCGTAGGACCGCCGTCCGGCAAGGTGGCCAGCCACAGCGGCGTATCGGCGCCCTGTTCGGTGGTCAAAGGTGCCTGCTCACCCCCCATATCCGTCTTTACCCAACCCGGACAAACCGAGTTTACCAGAATGTTTTTATTGCGGGTCTTTTTAGCAACCAACGTCGTAATGGCGTTTAGCGCCGCTTTGGAAAGACGATATGCCGGCGTTTCAACCTCGGCATATCCTGAATCCGGATCGGCCATTTCCGTCATGGAACCCAGCGTGCTGGTCATATTGACAATGCGACCGTAGCCGCCGGCTTTCATCAACGGGATGCACGCCTGGCACAGCATCAAGGGCCCCAGAACATTGGTATGCAATGTTTTGAGAATGACGTCCTGGCTTACATTGAGCACATCTGCATCACCGTCAATCAGAATACCGGCATTGTTGACCAGGATATCCAGCCGGTTGAACTGATCCTGGATGTGCGTCATTGCAGTTCGGACGCTTTTCGCATCCGTCACATCCAGGAGCTCAAAATAGGCATCCAGCCCTTGTCCCTGAAGCCCTGCACAGGCAGTCGCACCTTTGCCTGGATCCCGCACACCCAGCACCACTGTGATGTCACGTTCGGCAAGCCCCTTTGCAATGGTGTATCCAATCCCCCGATTGGCACCGGTCACCAGGGCAACGCGTTTGTCATGCTTTGTCATGCTCAATTCCTTTAATTTTTAGTTGGATTACCGTATTTTTAGACGCTTCTGTGCTGAAATGGGTCTACAATTCTTTCTTGGGTTCGGGGTTCTGGGTTCAGAGGTTCAGGGTTAAAAAGAGAAAAAAGAAAAGAAAGGGGCTTGCATTTTGAAACCTCTAAACCCTGAACCGGGAACCTTTGAACCTGGAACCGGGCGATTAAAACCCGAGCCTATCTTGGAATCATCCCTTGTACACTAAGAAGACGCAGAATACAAAAGCTCCCCTTCACCATACACCGCCACCGGATAGCAGGTCAGGTCAAAAGGGTCGCCATTCCAGCATACAAACGATGCCCATTTGCCTTTTTCCAAAGAGCCGAGGATATGGTCGATCCCGATGAGTCGGGCGTTGCGGCGCGAGATGAGCTCGATGGCCTGCTGTCGGCTTAAACCGGCGCGGATAAACCAGCGTGTTTGCAACAATAACTGCCGCGCCAGGGTAACCGGATGATCGGTCATGAGACCAAATTCCACCTCGGATGCCAGCAGATGGCGCACATTGCGCCAATCCTCGTGTTTGAGTTCAACTTTGTATGCAAAAGAATCAATGGGCCCGTAAACTACCGGTATTTTGCGTCTTTTCAATTCCTTGAAAATAGCCGCTTGATAGACATTGCCGGCGTGGTCGACCGTCACATTAATTTTAAATTCATCCACCAGCCGCAAAAGTGCCGCAATATCATCTATTTTATGAACATGCGCCCTGAGACGTATTTTGCGTCCCAGTAAATCTCTTAGTACCCTGTCTTCGGCTGAAAAAACAATTTCCTGTTTTTTGCTGCCCCGGGCTTTGTTGTATTGCCGTATTTTTTGCCGCACCTCATCCAAACGACCGCGCAGCATGGCAACAGCGCCCATGCGGGTTGTCGGGCGTTTGCCCTTCCAATCCTTGGTTTTCATCGGATTAAATCCAAAAGCCGATTTTAAGCCGGCCCGGCTGATCAAGGCCTCTGTGCTGGAAGCAGCATAATTGCGAATGACGGCCGAAAGGCCGCCGATAATATTACCGCTGCCGGGCAGCACACACGAATACAAAACGCCCATTTGGACCGCATCTTTAAGGGCCTTGTCATCCATTTGAATGGAATCCAGCGCATCCGTCAATGTCAGAATCGACTCCGAATGCTCATTGGCCTCTCCTTCGGTACTTGGCTCTCCAGCCCGTTCCATTCCGATGTGGCTGTGCGGATCGACAAAGGCGGGGGTGAGCACCTCGTATTTACCTAAAGAGCGACCGCTTTTTGTTTTTGAAATAGCGCTGATTTTTTTGCCGTTAAATAAAAGGTGCGCATCAGAGACGATTTTTTTGCCGGTATAAATTTTTTTGGCGAAGATAAAGTTCATGGCGCTTCCTTTCAGCTGGGTTAAAATTTCAACATTCGTTTTTCGCGAAAGAGAATCGGTTTATAGCCAAACAGGCCGCCCAGATGATGCAAAAAGGCATGTTGCCCGTTCTGCTCCCAGAGGTCACCAATGGCCGCATCTATTTTTTTGTATTGCTGCTCATTTTCCTGAACTGACAGCGGGCTGTAAGATTTTGGCATTTCTGCCGATGCCTCGCTGATCAGGTTCAGCCACATCTGGCTAACCCCCATAATATAGTAGGGCCAGCTCCTTTGGATGGCTGCGGGCCAGCTGGCGTCGCTGGTATCTTCAATTCGGGGCCGGATGATCTGATTCGGATCATCATAGCGCTCCTGGATAACAACATCTGTAATGATCATCTCTGCCAGCAATTCATTTGCACGTATCGTCGTAAACACCTGATAGGCCGTTTCGGCAGATGCATAAAAAATGAAGCTAAACTGATGACCGGTCTCATCACGGACGGCGCGACGATGAAATCGCCAAAGATCAATGTCGTCTTTGTATTCGCCTAAAACCGGCGCGATGATTTTGTCTGCGATCAACAAATCCCAGTACCATTCAACCGGTTGTTCTTCCGGCCATTGCAAGCGGAAGCTGGCGTACCACCAGCCGGCGGATGAAGCGATTGCAGCCGGTGGCAGTGCAATCGTTGCGCTTTCCTGCACCGTTCCCCGTGTAGCGCAGCCTGTCCACATCAGTGCCAAAAAAGCAATTGCCATTGCCGCCAATAAACCACTGATTTTACAAGACACAATCACCTTCCTTTCGATGAAGCTCAGGTAAGGGCTCAGGGTATCAGACGCATCCGTTTGCCGTGGAAATCAGCGGCAAGCGCACAATTGTCTTCCAAAAGCTCGCAGAGCCTGGCTTTAATGGCGCTATTGTCCTGAGCCGGATAGGCTTTCAGATTTTCAGCAAAATCCGGTATCCGATACAAAAAATGACCAATGGCTTCTGAGCTCGGGCGCCTTAAGTTGACGCCGTATTTCAAGCGTGCCAGTAAAAACCCATTGATTTCCTGTTCAAACTGGCCCTGCATCGGCAGCGCCAGATAAGGCTTGCGCAGATAAAAGGATTCGGTCATGAGCGTAAAACCGGCGGTCGCCATAACGGCTTTACAGGTGGCCAGATCATGGAGAAAGCCGGATTTGCTGAACGGCTTAAATGCCAGATGCCCATCCGTGCCCTCTTTACCGGCCCCGTAAACCAAAAAGGATTCACGCGTGAAAGATTTGAGTCTTTTTAAAAACGATTCAAACCCGCTGGTCAAATACACCAGTATATGGCCCCTGCATGAGGGTTGAAGGGATAATACGGCTTGCCGCAGAATCGGCGGAAAAAAATAAGTGCGGTTATTCAAAGGCTCACCCGTGTAAAAAGTGGTTACCAGTGATACATCCGGCCGCGGCACCATCGCCCGGATGATGGTTTTCGTCATTTTGCGATCGGCTTGTAAACGGGCCGGGCAGGGATAGGACATGTAGCGCAGGCGATGCTGGTTATCGATGGTGATCAGCGGCAGGTCATAATGGTTGGCCAGATAAGCGGTCATGGGCTCAAAATCGGTTATGACACAATCAGGCTGGAATTTTTTGAAAACATCTTTTCGCAGGGATTGAAGCTTTTTGTGCCCTTCGGGCAAACGCTTTAAATTATCGGTAAAGGTTTTGACTTTTGAAACGCGGTTATCAAGGCTGGCAATATGGAGCCCTTCAGTCTCAAATACATCGAAATCATCTTTGAGGTTGGCATAGCCACGGTCATAGCTGACCACTTTTACCGTATGCCCCAGCGCCTGAAGATGGGTGAGCATTTCGCGGGATCGGGACGAGTGACCGGATCCCTCGCCGGATACACCGTAAACGATCTTTGCCATTTTTCTCTCCGCTGCCAGGTATGTCCATTGTTAACATCAGAACGCCTTCGCTGCCGTGCACCTAAAATCGCACCCCGCGCCGGGCTTACCGGTGTTAAGCCCGCTCGATACGCTCCAGCTCGATGGTCACAACGTTAATGGGATCCGGACATTGCAATTGGATCGTGTCACCCTGCCACCAGGGCAAAGAGCCGCCGAATTGAAATGTCTGCAGGCTGGGGAAAATATCGTGATAAAACCAGCCACAAAGTCCCGCCGGATTATGGCAACTAATGTCAAAGCTATCGCCCGCTTTATGGCCAGCACTGCAATCGCCTTTTATGCCTGCGATGGTCGCTTTGATTTTATAACCGATGCCGGGATCTAAAGCCATCTCTCCCTCCTCCAAACTGGTTTCATAAATTTCATCTTTTGTCCGATGACTGCGTTAGGATCCAGTTCAAAATGCTCACGTACTATCGTGTACGCTCCACTTTTGAACTGAATCCCGCCTGGTCCTCGAACAAAACCTAAAGCTTCTGAAACCAGTTTAAATAAAAGTAAAAATGAATTTTGTATCCATCATCTTGCTACTTGCGGCTATAGTCACCAGTTGAAATAGTGTCATAGATATATTTTTCCTCGACCCAAAAGCGAAGGGCGACGCGCCTGTCGGCCGGCTTGGCATAATCAATTCCGATGCGGGGACCTTTTTTAATCAATCGCTGCGGTATCGACGGCTGCGCTTCCAGCCATAGTTTCCGGCCGGCAGTCAGATCCCACCCGTTTAACGCTTTATCGATCACCAGCGCCTGGCATAATTTGGCCGGGCCGTTTGTCAGATCTTTGCCGGATCGGCCCCGACGGCGCTGCATGTGTTTTAAACCATCAAATGGCACCAGGGCGCGGATGAGTACGGCACAGGGATTTTCTTCCGCCTCGGTTACAACATTCAGTAAATAGTGCATCCCGTAAACAAAATATACATAGGCCACGCCGGCTGGTCCAAACATAACCGCATTGCGCGGCGTCTTGCCCCTGAATGCGTGGCTGGCGCTGTCTGATGCGCCCAGATAGGCTTCGGTCTCACAAACAAAACCGCTTATGACATGACCTCGGTATTTTCGGACAAGCTTTTTCCCCAGCAATTCACGGGCGACGATCCGGGTGTTACGCGCATAAAAATCACGTTTTAAATGATCATCCTGTAGAGCGAGATGTTGCTTTTTTTTGGGAAGGTTTCTGGACACCGGACGCGATGTATTTAAACCAGGTTTTTGGCCACTAAGCGGGCAAAATGTTCAAATGAGCGGTCATAGGTGCGTTCTCTGTCATTCGGAAAACAGCAGGCAGGCAATTCCCGGCTGGCCAGATGATAGCTTAGACAGTCGCAGCAATTTCCTTTGCGAGGACAGGGTTCATAACTACAATTGCATTTTTGAAGATTTTTTTCGGTTCTGCATTCCATCAACGCCTCCTCATTCAACAGCATCTCTACATGTAATTGTTTTTAATCACCGCTTCCCGGGGTTTTATCTTAATCGTGCCCGGCCTGTCGGTATCAATGAATAGGACAAAGTCATCGTAAAGACCACCCATCAAAATGTCGATTCTGCGGGTTCGCTTGATAAAAATGCCGTTTTTGTCAAAAACGATATCGCCTTTGTCATTTCTAACTATGGTGATGGCAAAAAGGTCCTGCCGGCCGACTTTAAGCACAAAACGGTCACCCTGTTTAAAGCCGCTTTCGGTTAGCTCGTTTTTGTGAATAAATATGCCTTTACGATCAGAATCGTAATTGGCGACGGGCAACCCGGCAATGTCATTTCCTGAAGCCATTGAATTCTTCCATTAATGCAATCACAAGCTATATGCCCATATCATGAACCGGCAGCAGTTTCCATCGCAAAATCTCCGGTTGGCCAACCCGCCAAATTTGACAGACTGCCAGTCATCCTTTAAAATTTTTAGTATGATCGTCCATAAATCAAAAGCATTCTGGATTGCCGGCAGCATCTTTACCCTGACCTTTATTGTTCTTTTCAGTATTCGTTTGGGAATATTGGAAAAAATATTCTTCCGCCCGCGCGCGCTTTCCCTGTCGGCAATCAATGACGTTGCTGAGCGCAACACCTGGATGAACATTTTCCAGGAAAATCGCAAAATCGGCTTTTCTCACACCCGATTCAATACGGACACCACGGGCTATCGTCTGACCGAAACCGTCCATATGCGCATCAATACCATGGGGATGGTCCAGAATATCAGCCTGAACACCAAGAGCCGGTTGAATCCGGATTTTACCCTTCAGGAGCTTGATTTCGTAATCAGCTCCGGTCGGTTTCGCTTTTCCGTTCAGGGCGTAGTTGACGGCAAGAACCTGCGGATCACCACTGAAAGCGCCGGTTCGAGTCGCAAGCTGGATATTCCGCTTAGCGATAAGCTCTATTTGATGAACGGTATTATGGATGCTGTCGCCGCTACCGATTTAAAGACCGGTGATAAATATGCTTTTAACATATTTGATCCGGCTTCCATGGGTCAGGTGGATGTCATTGTCGAAGTTATCGGCCCGGAACGCATTGAGATTGGGGGCGTCAATCAACAGGCGACCAAAGTATCTTTGAATTTTAAAGGTGTATCCCAACTGGCCTGGATTGGAAAAGAGGGCGATATTATAAAGGAAAAAGGGTTGCTGGGTATCAGTTTGATAAAGACCGATCGCAAAGATGCCCTCGACAGCCTGGCCCTGCAGTCGAGCCGGGATCTGACGACATTTGCTTCGGTGGCCGCCAACATCAAGATTGAAAATGCGGAGGCATTGAAAGTTTTGCGGGTAAAAATTGAGGGCATCCCCTTTGAGAACCTGCAACTGCAGGGCGGCCGACAAACCTTTAATGGACAGGTGCTGACTGTAAAAAAGGAAACGCTGAGCGATCTGGCTTCAGAGCTAACACCGGAGAATCTGCCAGCCCTGGAAAAAATATTTTTAAAACCGGGCCCCTTCATCCAATCAGACAATCAAAAAATCCAGGATCTGGTCGCTGAAATTTTAAAAGAGGATCGCGATGCCGCCCCGCTGACCCGGGCGGAAAAACTGATGAATTGGGTATACACCCGGATCGAAAAACGGCCGGTTTTATCGTTGCCTGATGCCCTTTCCACCCTTGAAAACAAAGTCGGAGACTGCAACGAGCACGCGGTCCTGCTCGCGGCGCTTGGCCGCGCAGCCGGTATTCCCACCCGCATCGAGGCCGGGCTGGTGTATATGAAAGACCGATTTTACTATCATGCCTGGAACCTCATGTATCTGGGTCAATGGGTTACTGTTGATTCGGTTTTCGGCCAGCTACCGGCAGATGTCAGCCATTTGCGTTTTGCAACCGGCTCACCGGAACGGCAGCTGGATATCATGGGTGTCATCGGCAAAATTCAGTTGACGGTCTTAAAGTAGCTTGTTGTCAGTCGTCCGTCGCTACAGAAAACGGACTGCAAAATTATAAAAATTCAGTTCCATGATCTAGTATGATATACTTAAAATGATCTTATAAAATTCAATGTTCATCTACTGAACCCGTTTGCCGGTAAAAGAATAAAATTGGGTAATTTTTCAATTTAGACGGGCAAAACCGGCTCAACGGGCTTAACTGGCCAACCTGAAATATGATTGAACTAAATAACCTGACCAAAAAATACGGTGATTTTCAAGCCGTCAATGATCTGAACCTTTGTGTCAAAAAAGGAGAGGTTTTCGGCTTTATCGGCCCCAATGGTGCCGGCAAAACCACCACGATTAAGATGATGGGCGGCATTCTCCAGCCCACCAAAGGCACGGTCAGCATTACCGGTATCAACATGCAAGATGCCCCTGAAGCGGCAAAACGTAAAATCGGCTTTATACCCGACCGCCCATATCTTTATGAAAAACTCAGTGGCATGGAATTTTTGAAATTCACTGCGGATCTGTATGGGGTTTCGGACGAAAGGTTTCAGGCAGCTGCCTACCAGACCCTTAAAGATTTTTCACTGGCAGACTGGGCCGATGACCTGGTTGAATCCTATTCCCACGGAATGAAACAGCGGCTGATCATGTCGGCCGCTCTTTTACACGAGCCGGAGGTGATTATTGTGGATGAACCCATGGTAGGGCTGGATCCGGCTGCCATTATTATGGTCAAAGCGCTTTTCCGAGAGCTGGCCGAAAAGGGTGTGACCGTCTTTATGTCTACCCATACGCTCAAAGTTGCCCAGGATACGTGCGACCGGATTGGCGTCATTAACAAGGGCCGCTTAATTGCCACCGGCACAACCCAGGAATTGCAGCGGGCGGCCAATGTCAGCGAGACTGACCTGGAGCAGGTGTTTTTAAATCTGACTAACAACACTACTTAAGAATTGGTATTCACCGCAGAGACGCAGAGGACGCAGAGAAAGTATTTTTTTCATTTGTCGCCGAGACGCCGACAAATGAAAACCACTCAGCCGCTTCGCGGCAAAAGCTTTATTATTATCAAATACAGCTCGGCAAACTATCGGAGCCCTTGATTCTTGCCGGAGGCAAATTGTTTTTTGCTTTCCGTCCTCCCTGCCCTGCCATAGCTTTAGCGACGGCAGGTCAACCGAAAGCAAAAATTAAAAATCACCTCTACGAACTCTGCGCCTTGAGCGAAGCGGGCGGTGAATTAAAAAAATTAAAATGAACGAAGTTCTGACTCTATTTAAGCCGCGCATCTGGCCGATCAAGAATCGCGGTTTTTCAAATACCAACGGCAAAAGCAGCGCACGTTTCTTCTTGCTCGGTACCTTTGGCCTGCTTTTCTGGTGCGGTATATTTGCCATTTCCTGGCGGGTTCTGGTATATTTTAAGGGCATCGAGGATATCGGAGATATTCTGGGGTACAAATTGTTGTCCATGATGCTGGTGGTGTCTTTTGCCCTGCTTTTGTTCAGCAGCATTCTCACCTCGCTTTCCAAGCTGTACCTGTCCCGTGACCTTTTGCTGGTGCATTCGCTGCCGGTCTCCAGCTATAAGATCTTTATTACGCGCTGGATTGACAGCACCATTGACAGTGCCTGGATGGTCATCGTTTATACCCTGCCGGTACTCATCTCCTACGGCATAGTCTATCAGGCCGGCATTTTTTATTATCTGAATACGATGATTGCGATGCTGTGTCTGGCAGCCATCGCCTCGGCCATCAGCACGCTGCTGGTGATGACCGCGGTTATCTTTATCCCCGCCACACGCATGAAAAGTGTTTTTATTCTCATGGGGATTCTTTCTTTTGTGATCATCTATCTGGCCATCCGCCTTTCACAGCCGGAGCTGCTGGTTGATCCGGAAGTTTTTGACACCGTTATGGTCTATATCACCTCGCTGCAAACACCCTCGTCGCCCTTTTTGCCCAGCAGCTGGGTATATGACAGCATCCGGTCTGCTCTGGCCGGTGCCATTGGCAACAGTCTGTTTTTTACAGCGCTGTCATTGAGTTTTGCCGGGATGATGGTTTTGTTCCTGATCTTACTTTCAGATGCGATTTATTTTAAAGGATTCTCAAAAACGCAGAATGCCCCGGCGCGTCTGTTTAAAAGCAATGTTATTGGCGATCGGTTGTTTAACTTTCTACCGGGCCCGATAAAATCCTTTACCGTCAAAGAAATCAAAACCTTCCTGCGCGACCAGACCCAGTGGACGCAGATCTTTCTGATCGCTGCCCTGGTGGTGATTTACGTTTATAATTTTAAGGTCCTGCCTCTTGAAAAATCACCGATCAAAACTGTGTACCTGCAGAATCTGTTTTCTTTTCTCAACATGGGGCTGGCGTTGTTCGTTCTGACAGCCGTAACCGCCCGATTTGCCTATCCGGCGGTCAGTATGGAAAGAGAGGCTTTCTGGCTGGTGAAAACCTCTCCGCTTTCAATCCGTACGTTTTTATGGATTAAATTTTTCATCTATTATCTTCCGCTGCTCATCTTGACCGAGATTCTGATTACCGCAACCAACATTTTGTTGCAGGTCACACCGTTTATGATGACCCTTTCAACCCTTACTGTTTTTTTCGCGGTCCCCGGTATTGTCTCAATGGGTATCGGTCTGGGGGCGGCGTTTCCGGATTTTAAAGCCGAAAATCCGACCCAGACCATCACCAGTTTCGGCGGACTGGTGTTTATGATCAGCTGCGCCGGGTTTATCGGTCTGGTGGTCCTCATCGAAGCCGGTCCGGTATACAATCTTTTTATGGCCGGTATTCGTAATGAAATAATAAGCTTATCAACCTGGATGTGGATTATCGGCTCCTTTAGTCTGGCATTGATTCTTTGCCTGCTGGCCATTTTTCTACCCATGCGCTACGGCCAGAGACGCCTGTCCCAACGGCTCATCTGATCTTTTTGCAAACCTGAAAAACCCCTTCTTCGAATTTTCACCTTGACAGATAAAATGTATATATTTATATTTACATTAATATTTACATTTTTCGCTGGCGCAGGTTCCAAGGTTCAGGGTTCATAGGTTAAAAACAAACCTGAACCGTCGATTCAAGATCCGAGAAAAAAGATGAAAATCAAACGATTTGAAGATATTGAGGCCTGGCAATTGGCCCGGGAACTCACTCG